>JANXBR010000068.1 GCA_025060625.1 Thermodesulfovibrio sp. | reverse complement strand
ATCAAATATCATTGCACGAAGTGGTGCAGATGGATCACCCTTTGGTGGTGGTATTTTTTTTACAACTGCCTCAAGAATCTCTTTTGTGCCTATTCCCTCTTTTGCAGAAGCCAGTATAGCTTCAGAAGAGTCTATGCCCAGTATATCTTCTATCTGTTTCTTTACCTTTTCAGGATCAGCCTGAGGAAGATCTATCTTATTTATTACCGGAATTATTTCATGATTATGCTCAATTGCAAGATAAGCATTAGCTACAGTCTGAGCCTCAACTCCCTGTGTGGCATCAACCACAAGAAGACTTCCCTCACAACAAGCTAAAGAACGAGATACTTCATAGGAAAAATCTACATGTCCGGGAGTATCAATAAGATTTAAGATATAATTCTGCCCATCATCACTTCTGTAGTTAAGCCTTACTGCATGTGCCTTTATTGTAATGCCTCTTTCCCTTTCAAGATCCATTGAATCAAGAATCTGCCCCATCTTTCCACCAAGATTAACAGATCCTGTAAACTCAAGAAGCCTGTCTGCAAGCGTTGACTTTCCATGATCTATGTGAGCAATTATGGAGAAGTTTCTTATTTTTTTCATTAGAATTTTATTCTTTTATGTTAGAGTCTCTTGAATATATAAGTTCATGATTTCTTAAAGTTGCAATAGCACCCAAAACACCACCTTTGTCTATTAAAGGAGACTGAGTTATGTTAACTGATTCAGCAAGTCCTCTCATCGCTCTTTTTATAGCTTCTTGAATGGCTGTTTCAAGATAGATGTTTACTGCATTAGAAAGTCCACCACTTAAAATAATTTTTTCAGGCGCAAAAATATTTATCAAATTTGCCATTCCTACTCCAAGAGCCTTACCCGCTTCCTTAAGAACAGTTCTACATAAATGATCACCTTCCATTGCTGCTTTGTATATATCCTCTGAAGTTGCTCTGTATACGTTACCTTCATAAAGTTGTTTAATTTGACTCTCTTCACCCCTAACAAGTCTTTCAATAAGGTTGTCTTTTATTGCTCTTGCTGAAGCATATACCTCAAGGCATCCTGAGTTGCCACAGTTACAGAACTTTCCCTGATAATTAATACTCATATGTCCTACTTCCATTGGAAACTGCCATACTTTTCCGTCAAACCAGAATCCACCACCAATTCCTGTTCCCAGAGTAAGAAGAATAAAATTGGATAAACCTTTTCCCTTACCAAATATAGCCTCTGCAACTGTTGCAACTGTTGCATCGTTTTCTATTTTTACATCCACCTTGTACCTGCTTTCTAAATCTTTTTTTAGTGGGAAATCATTAAAAGACGATATGTTAGATGCTTTAATTACTTTTCCTTCTCTGTCTACTAATCCTGCTATACCAACCCCTATTCCTTCAATTTTGAACTCTTTATAAATTCTATCTATTTCACCAACAAGAGCTTCCACGGGATTATTGCCTGTAGGGATTTTATATATCTTGATAATTTCCCAATCTCTTGAGACTACACCAACCTTAATGTTAGTTCCACCTATGTCTATTCCGAGATAATACATAAAAAAATATTATATCATAGTTTATATCCTTTTGAATTGCTCAGTGGAGATATTTTTGCTTTCTCTATAAGAATAAATGGAAACTATGATAAAGAGGAACTAAATCGGTAATCAATTCTAATGTTTATTGAATTTCTCTTATTTTTTCAATGAGTTCCTTCATACTAAAGGGTTTTGAAATAATCTTCAAACCTTCTCTTATTAAAGCATTAACCTGTTCAATATTATTTGCATATCCTGTCATGAAAATAAATTTTATATCTGGTTTGATTTCTTTAAGCTTCTTATATAGTTCCAAGCCACTCATTTTGGGCATAATTACATCAGAAAGGCAGATGTCAAATTTATCCTTATATTGTTCAAATTTTTCAATGAATTCCAATCCATTAGAAAAGGAAAAAACTTCAAAACCATATTTTTTAAGTAAGTCTTCTATGGCTATTCTTACATCATTGTTATCTTCTATGAGAAGTATTCGTTTTTTTTCTATTGAATGAAATTCTATTTGCTGTTCTTCTCTATCCTTTGTTGCTTCTGTAATGGGTATATAAATTTTAAAGGTTGTTCCTTTATCAATTTCACTATAAACATTTATAAATCCTTTATGTTGCTCCACAATGTTATAGACAGTAGAAAGTCCTAAACCTGTTCCACTTTCCTTTGTTGTAAAGAAGGGTTCAAAAATTTTATCTCTTATTTCCTCAGGAATTCCTTTTCCTGTGTCTGAAAAGCTTATGCAAGCAAAATCGCCTTCTTTAACTCGAGGATATTTATCTGCCACTTCTTTCTCTATAATTTTTCTATCTACGGAAATCTTTATACTACCTCCCTCTGGCATGGCTTCAATGGCATTTATTAAAAGATTTAGCAATACTTGAGTGAACTGGGTTCTATCAATATTTACATGAAGAGGTTCCTTGAAAAATGCTACCTCAAGTTTTATGTCTTCTCTTATTGTAGGTTTAAAAAGTTTTACTTCTTCCTTGATTACTTCATTTATATCATAATTTTTGAATTCAAGAATCTGTTTTTTAGAAAATGACAGTAATTTTTTTATAAAATCCTTTGTCTTTTCAACAGCATTACTTATACCATCTGTGTATTTTTGTATTTTTTCATTGTCCTTTGCATACAGTTTTATTAGTTGATTATTACTTGAAATGACGGTTAACATATTATTAAGGTCATGGGCAATGCTTCCTGTAAGCCTTCCAATACTTTCCATTTTTTGTGATTGAAAGAGTTGTTGCTGTATTTTTATTTTTTCTGTAATGTCCTTTATTACAGAAAGTAGAAATAGGGGATTTCCATCTTTATCCCTAACTAATGAAGATGTAATCAATCCATGAAAGATAGAGCCATCTGATTTTTTAAACTTAACTTCAAAATTTTCCACATATCCCGTTTTATTTAGTTTTTCTATAATCTTTTTTCTATCATCCAAATTAAGATATAAATCAGGAGTTTTTATATTTTTCATTTCTGACTTGTCCTTATAACCAAACATTTTAACTCCAGAAGGATTTATATCTAATAACTCTCCATCCAATGTTGAAATGGCTATGGCATCCCTTGATGCTTCAAAAATTCTTGCAAGCTTATCCTCTCTATCTGAGATTACTTTACCCATTTCTGAAAGGCTCTCTGCAAGTAAATTAAATTCCAGAAAGTATGTATTTGAAGGATAGACATCATAATTTTGTTTTTTTATGCTGTTTATCATTTTAAATATCTCTTTTAGGGGCTTTTCAAGAAAATTTGAGGCAAATAGGCTTATTACAATAGACAATAAGGTAAAAATTAAAAGAAGCCATAGTAGTTGCTTTATAAAAATATCATATTCCCAAAAGGCACGACTGTATTCATTGCCGATAAAAATATAGTTGTTAAGAAAAGGAATAAATTTTGAGTATAAAAACAATTTTTGATCCTTTATATTAAATTCCCTTGGTTTTTTTGTCTCCTTTATCTCATTTAAATCATCAGAAAACATTTTAATGTTTGCTCTTTCCATAACAAGAGTTTCGTCATGATGGGCAATAATATTACCCGAGGCATCTACAAGGAATGAAAAATAATCTTTATCTTTTAAGGCTTTTAAAAAGGAGTTAAAATCTGGAATATCAAAAAGTATAATGGCAAAACCATTTGAGACTTGCATATATTGTATATAGTAGGATTTTTTATCAACTAAAAATGTGTAAGGTCCTAAAATTGAACCTTTTCCGAGATTTTTGAATATGGTATTATTACCTAAGTAAAGATTTAAAGCTTCTTTTTTAAAGGGATAAATTTCCTTGATATATCCTTCATTATTAAAAATGATAAAATATTTAATTGAAGGATAAAATTCAAGTAATCGTTCAATTTGCCTTTTTTTCTCCTCAAAAGAATTTTCATATTTAATTAGCTCTATTGTTTTTTTAAGAAAGTTCTCATTATTTCTTATAGACCTTTTAAAATATTCTTCAAAGATTTCTATGATAGCCTCATATTCATTCTGTTTTTCTTTAGTAATAAAAATTTTTGAAAAAATATAAGTAATAGAATTTACAGCGAAAAGAAGCAAAAGGGCAGAAATTATGAGTAATAAAAATATAAAAGTTTTAAAATTAACTTTCATCTTTCTAATTTCTCAAAAATACCGTTTCTCACTATAACAACAAAAGGTTTTGTTTCTGTATCCCCATATTTGTTTATTTTTATCTCACCTAAGAGACCATTAAAGCTTGCATTTAGAATTTTTTCTCTTATTGTGTTTCTGTCTGCGTCCTTTAAAATCGCTTCTTTTATTAGCATTACCGCATTATATCCATTTATTGCATAAGATTCAGGAGAGTAACCAAAGGTTTTTATGAACTTATCTTTAAAGTTTAGAAATTTCTCTTCTTTATATGATTCATCATAAAATCCAACACTAAAAACCCCCTCAGAAATATAGCCTGTATTGTATATAAATGCATGAGATTTACCCCATGGAGATATGGCAATTTTGACTTGTGGATTAAGATTTTTGATTTTCTGTGTTATTATGGCAGAATTAAAGGCGTCTGTTACAAGTAGTATAAGGTCAGGCTCATGCTTTAGAGCATTTCTAATCAGAAAATCAAAGTCTGTAATGCCTTCTCTAAAGGATATGGTCTTAATAAATGTATTTTTATCTAAATTTTTAATAAAACTTCCTGCGAAATCCATTGTATATACAGGATTTATTTCGTCTGCTATAATTATAATTCTCTTAGGTTTAAGCTTCTCTCTGACATACTTACCAAGACTCTCTCCATATTGCCTATTATTCGGCTCAAGGGATATGAAATAGTCATCCCGGAATGAGAATTCAGTAGCTGATACAGTGGGAGAAATCGTTAAAAGACGATGCGTATCAATCAAAGGAAGAATGGCTCTGGCTGTTGAGCTTGTTGCAGGACCTATTACAGCAATAACATCCTCATTTATAAATTCAAGATAGTTTGATTTAGCAACCTCCCTATCACCCCTATTATCTTTTATTAGTAACTGCAATTTTCTACCTCTAATTCCTCCATTTTTATTTATTTCATCTATTGCTAAAAAAGCGCCATCTCTTATTTCTCTACCAAGCTCAGGATATTTACCAGTAAGGGTTACCATAAGACCAATTTTTAAGGGAGCTTTTGAAGAGGGAGAACAATAAAACAATAAGATTATAGATGTTAGGAAGAGAGCAATTTTTATATAGATAGAACTACACATTTTATAGAAATTATATCAAAAATTTATATTTCCTTTAAAATACTTTCTCCATAAGTTTATCATGTTATAATAAAATTTATGAAATTTAAAATAATTACAATCACTGTCATTATGATAGTTGCTTTTCTGGCTGGTGCGAGTTTTGCCTTATTTAGAGACATTCCCTCCATTAAGGATTTTGATAAAATAAAAAATCCCTATGGAACAAAAGTTTACGCAGATGACGGAACATTAATCGGAGAGTTTAAAATTCAAAAAGGTATTTATGTGCCAATAAAACAAATGCCAAAACATTTAATAGACGCAGTTATAGCAGTAGAAGACTCTCGCTTTTGGAAACATAAAGGTATTGACTACATTGGAATAGGTAGAGCCCTTATTACTGATATTCTTCATATGAAGCTTAAAGAAGGTGGAAGCACTATTACGCAACAGCTTGCTAAAATTATGTTTCTTACTCCAGAGAAGACTCTTTCAAGGAAAATTAAAGAAGCCTACTTAGCAATTAAAATAGAGAGAGAACTTAGTAAAGAAAAGATTCTTGAACTTTACCTTAATAATGTCTATTTTGGACATGGAGCTTACGGAGTTGAAATGGCATCAAGAATTTATTTCGGCAAATCTGTAAGCAATATAACACTTCCTGAAGCAGCCTTACTTGCAGGTTTAATAAAAGCTCCCAATGCTTATTCCCCCTATAATGATTTGGTTAAAGCAAAACAGAGACAGGAAATAGTTCTTGAAAGAATGGAAAAGGAGGAACTAATTACACCTCAAGAGAGAAAGAGAACTTCCATGCAACCAATTCATTTGAGTTCATTAAGGATTTCAACGGAAAACTATAATTACTTTCTTGAATATGTAAGAAAACAGCTTGAAGAAATTTTTGATATAGAAAAAATTTATAAAGGTAATCTAAAAGTTTATACCACTCTTAATACTCAGGCTCAGATATCAGCTCAGAAAGCATTACAAGAAGGTCTTAGAGATGTTGATAAAAGAAATGGATGGAGAGGTCCTGTTGGAAAAATATCAATTAAAGATGAAGAAAGAGAAGAAAAACTATCTTTTAGTCCATCACAAGGAGACATTGCTAAAGGTGTAGTTTTATCAATCACAGCTAATCATGCAGTTATTAAAGCAAGAGGATTAACGGGTAGATTGAACTTACAAGATGCTCAATGGGCAAGTAAAGTAGTTGATTCTTCAGGTAAGGTTAAAACTATAAAAAACTTTAAACTTACTGATATCTTATCGCCTGGTGATTTAGTAATGGTTAGATTTAAATCTGTTGGTAAAGAAATCTTATTTTCTCTTGAGCAAGAACCTGAATTAGAAGGTGCCTTAGTTGCTTTAGAGCCTCAAACAGGTTACATAAGGGCAATGGTTGGTGGATATAGCTTTCAAAGAGGAGAG
>JANXBR010000067.1 GCA_025060625.1 Thermodesulfovibrio sp. | reverse complement strand
GAGACTTACGAGGTAATAAAAAGGCCTGATGAGGTTTTTGTGGAAAAGAATAAAGGTGAAGTGTTTTTTATTTTTAGGCGTGGGGATAGGATCGTTGTGAGTAGTGACGACCATCTGGCAATTAGGACTTTTTTTAAGCTTAATAGGACTTTTGAAAACTGGTTAAAGGGGGCAAAAAGAGATGGACTTATCAGGATCTTATAAAAAACTACTTAAAGACTGGGAGATGGTGATTAGAGATGGCGACATTTTTTATTACTTTGATGCACCAGTTTGGCTTACAATCAGGGATGAGATTGAAGAGTTGGGGTTAGGTGATTTACCTGAGGTAAAGGAGCTTGATGCAGAAGCTATAAGAAGGGCGATTGAGGTGCAAGCTGACCCCCCTATGGATAGGGATGAAGAAAATCCACCTCTTAAGCGTTGGTGGTGGTATTTGGACCTTATAGCGGAAAAAAGATACCCTGCAGAGCTTTTGCCTGAATACTTAAGGGAAGTATACTTAAAAGAGGGAAGTTAGAACAAAGATGGAAAAATTGTATAAAGTGCGAGAGGTAGCTAAAATTTTACGAGTAAGTCACAAGACGGTATACAATTGGATCGAGCTTGGGCACTTGCGAGGGCTTTATATCCCACATGGTTCAGATGAAACCATTTCTCTGCTATCTTCTCTTGAATGTGAATATTTACCGAGCAAATTGCCCAATTAAGATCTTATCTGACTTAGACTCTATCTGGACACCCCTGTCAAAAAGCCATAGCTTTCGCTCGCAGACATTGAGGTTGTTTATTTTTATACCCTTTGTATTAAGAGATTGAAAGTCAAAAACTTCTTCCAACCTATCATTTAACACTTTTATATTTTTTACTAAATCGTAGTTACCATTTTAAACTATCGAAGAAAAATTTTTAAGAGAAAGTCCTTTATTTTCGTCATATTCTAAGTCACTAAGAAATAATCCATATTTTGTTTCTTCAAATGAACTTCTATATCGAAGCAAGATATACAAGGGTATAGAAATAGTATTTGCTCGAATTTCATATAAAAAATTCAATTTTTCATGCCTGTTATTCCATTTATATTTTCCCCTTAGTTTATCTATTTGCTCATCATTCAATTTTGATACTGGTATAGCATTAATTGAAATTCCTGTATCCCTTAGAAATCTACTTACTTCGTGAGTACTTATTGTTTCAAGCATTGTCAAATCTGCATTTAAAAAACTACCTATCACTCTTCTGGCCTTCTCTTTTTCTTCTTCAACTTTTTCATTTTTCCAGTATTTTTCAAAATAATTATTAAGCAACTCTAATTTCTTCTGCCATTCTATGATTCCATTTACTCCTTTTAATACATTTAGACTCTCCTTTATCGCTAACTCACCATATGGATAAAATTCAGGCTTACCTTTATCATTTAATGGTTCTGAATAGATAAATACCTTACCCGCACCTTTACGCCTGCGATAACATCTGCCCATCCGCTGTATTAAAACATTTACAGGAGCAATTTCAGTAATTAAAATATCAAAATCTAAATCAATAGAGACCTCTACCACTTGCGTCGTAATCCATATGCCAATATTTCTGCCATTTTGGTCAGATTTGCTTATCTCTTCCTCTTTAGTTTCTCTGTCGTTAAAAGTAAATAAAGAATGGTAGAGTCTTGGAGAAAAGTCTTTCAATTTTTCGCAGACCGAAACAGCTTTTTTTATAGTGTTACAGACAATGAGGATACTGTTTTTTTCTTCTTCAGAAAGTTTTTTTATAGTCCCTATACAATCAGTAATATCTTTATTGATAATTTGAATTTCGTGCTTTCCTTCATTTATAATTTCAAGCTCGTTCCATGATGGTTCATAACATTCTGATATAATTTCTTCATTACAAAACTCTTCTTTCAAAATATTCGGAATTGTAGCAGACATAACCAAAGGAGTTATATTAAACTCTTTTGCTATTTTAAGACTTTGTTTTAAAATCTCAATTGTATATGGTGAATATGAATCTAACTCATCTAAAATGAGATTTGCGCCATAAAGACCTATTAGTATTTTTTCATACTGATGCACTCTTAGAGCAAAGGAAAAAATTTGATCAATCGTTGTTACAACAATCGGCTTCATCAGATTCTTGTTAAGATTGATCTCATTAATACTTTCTTCAATTGCCTCTTCTTCTGTAAGCTCCTTCTTGAGAGTTGAGTAGATGAATCTGCCAGCCTCACCGTGTAAAATACCAACATCGTCACCATAATATTTTTTCAATTTCTTAAATGCAGCATTAACAGAGGCCCTTGTTGGTAGGGTAAAAATAATTTTCCCCTTTTTGCTTCCAGCCCAGCATAAAGCTGCCTCAGTCTTACCGCTTCCTGTAGGAGCAATAAGTAAAAGTGCTTCCTTGTTTATAACCTTTTTTTGAAACTCCTTTGGAGTAATATGTGTTTGTGTTGTAAGAGTCTTATAAGCCTCAGAGTTCAGATATATCTTATACTCGTCATCTATTCCAGCAGAAGCTATATGGTCTGCCCTATGTAAGATTCCTTTTATCAATATTACATCTTTATCAAATGGCTCTAAATTTAGAATTATCTCATTAAGTTTATCGATAATTTTATAGTCTATTGAAAAAGTTATGTCGTTGTTAAAAACTCTATTAAATAATTGCCGCATGGGCTCAAGTAGTGAAAGCCTACTTTTTTCAATATCGATAATTTCATCTTCAAGACCGTCAGTGCCTGTCCTTTTACTCCCATTAATAAAATCATTGAGTTCGAGAAAATTTTTATGATGGAATCCTATGGAGTATATGATTTTATTTTTATATTCTTCTGATAAATTAATTTTTTCAAAGATTGATGAAAGAAATACTAATGAAATAAGATTATGGGGAACATATTTCCTATTTCCATACAATGAATCTTGAAAAGTTTTTGAAACTTTACCTAAATCATGTGCAAAACAACACAATTTAATAGCCATCTCAGTATCTGAATTGATATTCAGCCCAAGAGACTTTAAATGACTTATCTCTTTTTCTGCCCGTTTTATTACTTCAAGAGTATGTTCATGCAGTTCTTTTTCAGGATTGCTTTTAGCTAAAATTCTTTCCATTTTATTATCCAAGCAATTTAGGCAATTCTCCATTTAAAGTATCTCTATATTCAAGTAACCACAAAAATTTGTCACCATCTTCTGTTTCCCAGTATTCACCCTCATAGTAAGAGACAGCCTCCTGCATATAATAAATCTTCTCCATTTTTAAATTTCTATCTTTAATATGAGAAACTGGTAAAAATATAGGCGCTGAACCATATATTTCCCTTGGCAAATAAATATGTTCGATTTTTATTTTATCACTCTTTTTTGCCTGTTTTTTATTTGCTATGGTAGCTTCGGCTTTTAGCATAGCGAGGTCCTCGCTTCTACCGAGTGAAATATAACCTTCTGGGTCATTTAATTTTGTAAGATAATAATCATGATTTTCATACGCGAGGATATAAATAGTATATCTTGGTTTTGATAGCACTTTTACAAACATTGGATTTAACTGAACATCATCACCTTTTTTGGAGGAAGTAAAGCGATTGATTTTTCTTTTTACCCACCATTCTTTTTTATTGTCTAATTCAATTGCTCCATGTAGAAATGTTTGATAATCAAAAAAAATCCCTTCATATTTCCCTTTTATTGCAATCCTAATCGGCTCGGGAGGTCTTTTACCCAAAACTTCCCGTAATATGCCAAGCACAGTTGAAGGTGTCGGTAAAGGATATGAATCACAGAAGTTCTGGTTTCCATATATCCTGAAATGTGCAGTCTGTCCCCAAATATTTATTCTTATTACTTTTGTGGTTATTACGTCTATGGTTTTGGCCATATTTTGTCCTTGTTATCAGATATAAATTTTGCAATGCTGTCTATAGCCTCCTTTGGTAGCTGCACTTTAATATTTACTTCTCCATCCAGAGGGAACCCTTCTTGTAAGCCAAAAACCAGCAAATTATTTTCATCTGATTTGAGGTCATACTCTTTAATAATATCATTTATAACTTTAGCTCTGACCGCCTTTTTATCCCTATCCCAGACAATTGAATCAATAAAATATGAAAACTTCCTCTCAAATACTCCACCAACTACCAGATGAGGTCTCAAAGTGCCAACTAATGCTCCATTTCTATGAATTTCAATATAGGGAATTGCTTCTAAGATAGCCTTAACCCTCTCTAATTTCTCATCAGTACTCGCTTCATTGTCTTTGTCTTTATTTTCTTCTTTACCAATCTTCTGTAAATCAAGACTAAGAGTATAGACAAAATAATTCATATCAATTTCTCTCTGAAATATCATCTGCCCTTCACCTTTAGAGCCTGAAAGTTCAACTAGACCAAGATTGCTCCGATAGTCAAGACAGTTTTTGAAACCCATTAAACCTATAGCATATGAAACACCTAAAGGAGATTTCCTTTTTCTGGTTTCTTCCGGAGCTTCTTGTGTATCAGTCTCTTCACTATTACTTCCTTCTTGTTTGCCTTTGATCTTTTTTCTTGTAAATAAGTATCCAAAAATATCAGCATATGGGTCTTTATCGGCAAAACCTGTGATCTGGAGCGGGGGTTTCTCGCGACCTTTTTTGGGTGCTATATTTACATTCTTACCAAACTTAAGCTCCCATTTTTTCTCTTTAACAAAATACTCCATCAAGGGCTGTTTCAGAATTGCATTTGGAGATAGATACGGAAAATCTCCAAGTTCAGTTGATAAAACCTTCATAGGATTTATATTACCACTCAGTCCTTCCCCCATAGAGGGTGTGCCTATAAATTTCACGACCATTGTTAAAGTTAGGCCCCTCATTTTTAAACCTCCTTATTTTTAATACTACTCATTAGTCCCATGATAAATGCTAATGCATTTTCATCTTTATTAGTTATCTCTGTTAGTTCTAACGGCATTGGCTCTTTAAGATAAATATATGTTCCAATTAAATGTCTTTGAAACTGAGTAGAATCTCCGATGGATTTATAAAGCTTCAATGCCACAGAGTATGCCTTATCTTCCAGTTGATTACCAAGTTCTTTACCAATTTCAAAAAACTTTTTTGTCATACCTACACCTCCTTTATAAGCTTTCAAAAAGGCATAAAAGGCAGTAATAGTTTCATTTAAATCTAATCTGGATTGTTGTTTTAGATAATCTGATATGAGCTTGATCCCAATATTTTCTTTATATTTTTCAATAATTTCTAAAATATACTGTTCTTTCGCTTTTGTTCTTAATAATCCAGTCAAATTCATTAACATTAAGGAGGCTTTAGGTAGTAAAGGACGAATATCAAAACTTTCAATATTACCTTGTTTATCAAAGTTGGGATAAATAAGCATGCTACCAAGGGATAAAAAAACAGACGATGATTTTTCAAAGTTTAAACTCAAATCTTTTCTTAGTATTAGATTTTTAATCAGTGTTCTATAAAGATTAATATTTGGATTATAAATTATAAACGGCAATTTATTTTCAATAAACAATTCATAAGCTTTAAAAGCTGCTAATAGGGAAAGTTTACGACAATTCAAACAAATTCTTGGAGAGATAGAACCACCACCTGCATAAAGTGGTGAATTTTCCCAACCTCCTGAGACCATCCATTTTCTTGAAGCAATGCTTTCTTTATTAGAGGCAGTCATATTAGAGCAGTAACTACAATTAACATCCTGAGATTCTTCTGACGCAGTAAAGAGTTTTTTTATATCTTCTTCGCTTTGTTGTTTAGATTTGTTTTTAGGATTTACGATATAGTTGTTTAAAAGCGTCTTGTTTACTATTGAAAGATAAGGGTTCCTATCCTTTTTGATTTTTGATGCAATATTAAATAAAAGCTGGGGGATTTCAGAATTAGATAAGTCATCTTTACCTGTTAATTCTAATAAGAGGACCTTACCTAAATCAAGCCACCAATTCATTGACTGCTCCTTTACTTTAACTCACTCATCCCCCTATGTCTACACAAATTCCTTAATAAAAAATTCCTTGACTTCCTTCCAATCTACAGGTTTAATCATTCTGAGCTCGGGTTCTTTATCAGCATCTTCAAAGTAGACAAAGGCTTTTTTCAGTATTAAGGGATTGAATTTGCCATATTTTTGTTGAAAGAGGCTGATTAGCTTATGGGAATCATATTTGAGTGTTTTCATTATATTGTAAACATCTATGAAGTCCTTTTTACTTCCCCTTTGAATTATACCAGATGCTTTCATAGCAAGAATGTCTTCAAGGCTTGCAAGCTCTATTTAGAAAGATTTAATACAACACCTTTATGCACTTTTGTTAGCCTTTTTTTCATAGCACAACCGCCAGTAGTCAAGGAATAAATTCTATCAGCCTATATAGTCCTTCGAACCTTATGTCTTGTAATATTCCGTCATGAATGGCATTAAAATGCTCATTAAAGGTCTGAAGATTATCAGTATGAGGCAAAATGGGTTTACCTATTTTATCCTCGATCAAAATAGGCGACATGGTCTTGAAAACAGCTTCATTGCTATTAATCTTAACAAAATATCACTACTTAATTCTGATGGCAAAGAGATGCTAAAAGAGAATGGTTTGATTACCTTTGAATGCTCGAAATTTTTATCAGGATAGAAACCTTCTTTGTAAAACGGAGCGGATTGTTTAATTACCTCCTTTATTAACGCAATAAACCTGTGGCGATAAAGAATGGGTAGTTTATCAAACTTAAAGGTTACTTTAATTCTCATTATAATATTAAGTTAAATAAAATAATTTAATATCG
>JANXBR010000066.1 GCA_025060625.1 Thermodesulfovibrio sp. | reverse complement strand
GGAGCATAAAGGATTTCATTCAAATTTGCAGTCATTTAATTAAGAAAGACGGATACTTCCTAATAAGCAAATCAATAAAAATTCAAGAAGAACTAAAGGATTTATCTAAAACATACAAAACAGAGACAAAAGAGTTTGAACTACCCTATATTAATTCTTCGCATAAAGTAGGTAAAAGATATATAATTAAAATTGAAAAATGCGAATCTTAGGAATTGATACTTCAACAAAATATGCAGGAGTGGCAGTTTTAGAAGATGGGATACTGCTTGCTCAATCTACAATGCAGTTTATGGCATCTCATTCAGAAAAGCTTCTTCCTGAGATTGCCCATATTCTTGAAATAATGAACATTCCTATTGAAACAATTGATTACTATGCAATTACTGTAGGACCAGGTTCTTTTACAGGCTTAAGAGTTGGTATAAGCACAATAAAAGGATTGTGCTTTGTAACTCAAAAAAAAGTAGTTCCTGTATCTACACTTGAAGTTATTGCATGGCAGTTTCCTTATTGTGAGTATCAGATATGTCCCATGCTTGATGCAAGAAAAAAGGAGGTTTATACAGCTCTTTTTAGATGGAAGAATGAAAAAATTACAAGAATTAAAGAAGACTCTGTTTTAGGGATTGATGCTCTTATTGAATGGATTAAGGAAAAAACAATATTTGTTGGAAAAGGTGCTGAAATCTACAGGGGAATATTGATTGAAAAACTTGATAGTTATGCCATACTTTCACCTTTAATATATTCAGTGCCAAATCCTCAGGTTGTAGCATATATAGGATTACAAAGAATAAATGAATCATTAGATGTAAAAAACTTAAAACCAAAATACCTTAGAAAATCAGAAGCTGAGATGAAAATAGCTCCATCAAGAATTTAGATATAATCTCTCTATGAACATAAAAATAAGAGATTTAAAAGAACAAGATTTGCCACATGTTTTGGATATTGCGAAAGTAAGCTTTTCTGTGCCCTGGTCATTAGAGGCATTTAAAAGTGAAATCTTTAATCCCAATTCTATACTAAGGATTGCAGAGCTTGATGGAGAAATAGCTGGGTATATTGTTTTAAGAAAAATAATTGATCAATCAGAGTTGTTGTCAATCGCTGTAAAACCAGGACTAAGAAGAAAGGGGATTGCTACTGAACTCATAAAGAATGTATTAAATGAAATAAAAAGCTCTATAAAATGTTGCTTTCTTGAAGTGAGAGTTTCCAACTTTGAGGCAATCAGTCTTTATGAAAAAATAGGATTTAAAAAAGTTGGAAAGAGAAAAAACTACTATCTTTTACCTAAGGAAGATGCTACTGTGATGAAACTTGATATAGTTTAGTAAAACTCTGGTTTTAGGGCTCTTGCCATCAAATCAAAAGCAGCCTGTTGAGGTGTTTTTCCATAGTATATAACCTGATATATCTCATTTGTTATGGGCATCTCAACATTAAGCTTGATTGAAAGTTGCATGGCAGATAGACTTGTCTCAATTCCCTCAGCAATTGAACGCATGCTTTTTGAAATTTGCTCTATTGATTCTCCTTTACCAAGTCTGTAGCCTACTGTATAATTTCTTGATAGATTTGATGTACATGTCAGGAAAAGATCTCCAAGTCCACTTAATCCTGAAAAGGTTATTTCTTTTGCTCCCATTTTTTTGCCAAGTCTCATTATTTCGTGAAGTCCCCTTGTAATAAGGGCAGCTCTTGCATTATTTCCCAGTTCAAGAGCGTCACAAATTCCTGCAGCTATTGCAATAACATTTTTGATAGCTCCTCCAATCTCAGCACCAAGGGGGTCATCATGTTCATAAACACGGAAGTAAGAGGTGCTGAAAATTTCTTGTAGTAACAATCTCTCATTTTTTCCCACTCCTGAAATTGTTACGGCTGTGGGCTTTTCCTGAGCTACCTCAATTGCAAAAGTTGGTCCTGAAAGAACATAAACCTTTTTATTCATTATCTCTTCAAGAATCATTGAAGGAGTTTTAAAAGTTCCCTTTTCAATGCCTTTTGATGCACTTACAATGATACTATCATTATTTAACTTATGATTTAATTTTTCCTTCATAGAGGTAAAAACAGAACGTATATATTGTGTAGGAACAACACTTATAATAAATCTTGCTTTTTTTATTGCTTCTAAAATATTATCTGTGCTGATTAAACTTTCAGGCAGTTTAATGTTTGGCAAATATATAGGATTTTCTTTTTTATAATTTATAGCCTCGGCAACCTCTTTTTCTCTTGCCCAGACTATTACATCAAATCCTTTTTTTGCAAGAAGGGAAGCAAGAGTTGTTCCCCAGCTTCCCGCACCTATGACTGCTATGTATGGCATATTATTTTAGTTTTCCAAACTCTTTAAGTTTAAGCTCTTTTCTTTTTATTTTACCACTTATTGTTTTTGGAAGTTCATCAACAAACTCTATCTTTCTTGGATACTTATATGGAGCTGTTTCCTTTTTAACAAACTCTTGAATCTCTTTAACAAGGCTTTCTGAAGGCTCATAATCAGGCGTAAGAACAATGAATGCTTTAACAACCTCTCCACGCACTTCATCAGGGCTTGCAACAACAGCTGCCTCTTTAACTGCTGGATGCTTAATGAGAGCACTTTCAACTTCAAAGGGACCAATTCTATACCCTGCACTAATTATTACATCATCCTCTCTGCCAACAAACCAAAAGTAACCTTCTTCATCTTTGTACCCACGGTCTCTTGTAAAATACCAATCTCCTCTGAATGCAGAAGCCATCTCAAGCTTATCACCTATATACTCTTGGAAAAGTCCAACAGGTCTTTGAGGATTTATCTTAATTGCAATATTTCCTTCGGTATTTGGAGGAAGTGGTTTTCCATCATCATCCACAATATCTATCTCAAATCCTGGAGTAGGAAAACCTGTTGCACCTGGTTTCATTGGAATAAATCTGAACATGGCAAGAGTGTTTACTGTTTCTGTCTGTCCATAACCATTATAAATATACTCACCTGTTGCCTCCTTCCATAGATTGATTATTTCAGGATTTAGAGGCTCACCTGCTGCAACAAAGTGCCTTACTTTTTTAAATCTAAGTTCTTCCATAGGAATCTCTTTAACAATCATCCTATAAGCGGTAGGCGGACCACAGATAGTATTTATCTCATATTTCTTCAATGTTTCTACAATAAGAGAGGGCGAAAACTTTCCTTTTCTGAAATAGGTAAAAACCGTTGTTCCCATATTCCATGGAGCAAAAAAACTTGACCATGCAGCCTTTGCCCATCCTGTATCTGAGATATTCCAGTGAACTTCTCCAGGTTTTAAATCTAACCAAAACTTTCCAGTAATTATATGAGCAAGGGGATAACTTACCTGAGTATGAAGAACCATCTTTGGAAGTCCTGTTGTTCCCGATGTAAAGAATATAAAGGCTGGATCATTAGAAAAAGTTCTCTCACCAAGAAATGCATCATTTTTAAGTAGTTCTTCATATTTATACCATCCCTGTTGATTTTCTAAATTTACCAAAATAACTTCTTTTCCATGTTTATTAACAGCCTCTTCTATTTTTGTTGCATTCTCACTATCTGATATAACAGCTTTAATATCAGCTGCCTTTAGTCTGTATTCAATATCTTTTGCTGTAAGAAGAGTTGTTCCTGGAATAGCAACTGCATTAACTCTCATAATTGCAAGAATTATAATCCACCATTCAGGCTTATTTGGAAGAAGCAGTAAAACAGCATCTCCTTTATTTATCCCAAGCTTTTTTAATCCCCGGGCAAGTTTACTTGAAAGTTGGGTTAAATCGTGAAAACTAAATTTTCTTACTTCATTACCATCTGTCCAGATTAATGCTGTTTTATTGTTCCATTTGTCAAAAACATCAAGAGGAAAAGAAAACCTTTCAGGAACATTAATTTTGAAATTTCTAATTTCCTCATGGTACTTCTTCATCGCATCTTGCATAGCAACCTCCATTAGTGATTTGCATAATCTAAAATCATAAAATAAAGAATACATATTTATCAAGGTATGAGGATAATGTGGGAGAGTCTCATCTATCGGTAAAATTTAAAATACAATACATAATGCTAAAAATTAGTAAATGGTTTAAAATATTTCACCATAAGATAAATAATGCTTAAAAATATCACCTATGTTTCGTTTGCCTTTATATATATCAATATCCTTGGTTACTTCTTTCATACCGTTGTAAGCAGAAATCTTGGTCCTGTTCAATATGGTTAATTTATGGTCTTGTATTCATTTATGCTAACAGTAGGTAATATTACAACTATTCTTAGTGCATCAAGCGTAAAAGTCATAGTTCAAAACTATGATAGAAGATATGAATTTTTAAGATCTTTAAGGTTGCTTAGCTTTATTACAGGAGCGGTATTTGCAATATTTGCCTGTAATTGGTTCTTTATTTCTAAAAGAATTTTTAAATGTTACTCAATATTACTATTTCTTCATAATAGCAATGGCATGGACAGGGATGTTTATTGTCTCGGTTGAAAAAAGCTTTCTTCAAGCAACTAACAAATTCCGTCTTTTTGCTTTTTTAGGAGTTTTTGAACTTACCCTTCGTTTCTTTTTAGCCTTATTACTGTTATTTAAATGATTTAAGGTTGGTGGTGCTTTATTTTGTTCGGTCATAGTCTTATTCTTTACTTTGATATTTCTCTTTTATAAAAACAAAAACCTCTTTGGTAAAAGAGCATCCCTAAGCATCTCAAATATAATAAAAACTGCATTATATATCTCACCATCGGGTTTCTTTGTCTATGCTGATGATATTTTTCTTAGAAGACTATTTGATTGGCATACTGCAGGACTTATTGCCTCTTTATCAATAGTGGGTAAGGTTTTCATTTGGTTTTTTATTGCTATTCTTGGGATTTACTATCCAGAGTTTTTTAGACTTAAAGATTCTGGAAAATTAAAAAAGTTATTTTTCAATTAATTGGTATTGCTATTTTTGCTGAAATTTTAGCACAGTTTATCATATTTGTTATTGGTAAACCTATCTTTCTGTTGCTTTTTGGATTTAAATTTGAACCGGCTGTGCAATTTCTTTCTTACTATTTATTAGCAATTCTACTACTGGTATTTAATATTCTATTCATAAATATTGCTACTTTTACCATATATTTCTTTTATTTTAAAAATTCATTAAATCATAGCCTGCATAATAAAGATAATTTGACTAAAACTCTGGGTAATTTGTATTTTAAATAAAAGCAGAGGGAAATTGGAATTGGAAATAAGAGAAGTTACAAATAAAAAAACTCTTAAAGAATTTGTAATATTACCTTTAAACATATATCAGCATGATCCATTCTATGCTCCTCCCTTGATTGGAGATATGATGGAGCATCTTACCGAAAAAAATCCCTTTTTTAAGAGAGCCATTTTAAAACTTTTTATAGCCTACAGAGATGGAAAACCAGTTGGTAGAATTGCAGCAATAATTAACCATGCCCATCTTGAATTCCATAAAGATGGAGTGGGTTTTTTTGGTCTTTTTGAGTGCATAAATGATAAAGAAGTGGCATTTGCTCTTTTTGATACTGTTCAGGATTTTCTTAGAGCTCATGGTTTAAAAATAATGCGCGGTCCAATGAACTTATCAACAAATGAAGAGTGTGGATTCCTATATGAAGGTTTTGATAAACCCTCTATGATTATGATTCCCTATAATCCATCTTATTATAATGAACTTGCAGAAGCCTATGGCATGAAGAAAGTCAAGGATCTATACTGCTTTATTACTGATGTACCTAAAGAGTTACCCTCAAAAATTGAGAGAGTAGCTCGTTTTGCAGAAAAACAGGGCATAAGGGTAAGAAATGTAAATTTAAAAAACCTTAAAGAAGAACTCTATGCATTCATGGAAGTATACAATGAAGCATGGCAAGAAAACTGGGGCTTTATACCAATTACAAAAGAAGAGATTGACTATATGGCTGAAAAACTCAAAGCAGTAGCAATTCCAGAACTTGTTATTGTTGCAGAAAAGGACTCTCAACCTATTGGTTTCTTTGGTGCTGTGCCAGATTTTAATGAAGTCTTAAGAAGGCTTGGAGGAAAAATTACTCCTCTTTCAATTATAAAAGCCTTATATTACCGCAGAAATATAAAGGCAATGAGACTTCTTCTGTTTGGAGTAAAACATGGTTATAGGCACAGGGGAGTTGAGTCCATAATGCTAAGAGAAGCCTTTAAAGGTGCAATAAAGTATGGATTTAAGAAGTGTGAGTTCTCTTGGATACTTGAAGACAACTATGATACCATAAATCTAACACAAATTGTTGGTGCAAGGCGATATAAGATTTTAAGGATTTACGAAAAAGAATAAAGCACTCTCCATTTACCCGACTTTGACAGTAAAGAGACAATTTAATCCTCTTTCAAAAATCTAACCATTTGATTTTTCTACATTTTCATTCTTTTATGCACATTAGGAAGAGAAGAAGACATAATAAATTCAGAACTTTCAGTATCCCTTGCAAAGAAGTTTGCAGCCCTTTCAAATAGGCTTATAGTTATAGATAAAACAAAAGAAAGCATCTTAGATACATACATATTTGGGCAGATACTTGCAATAGAAGCAGTATGGAAGAAATTAAACTTAGATTAAATGTTAGAGAAACTACAGTCAAAGTATGAGATAAAGTATTCACTTAGCAAAGCAGTAAAACTTATGGTATTAAACAGACTAATAGAGCCTCAGAGTAAACTTTCAGTGAATAGATGGAAAAGGAGGATTTATTCAGAGGAGTTTGAAAATACAGAGTTACAGCATCTATACAGGAGTCTTGACATATTAGCAGAAAACAAAGACATACTTGAAGGAGATTTATATCATAGGACACAGAGTTTATTTCAACCAGTGATAAACATAGTTTTTTATGATTTAACTACAGTTTATTTTGAGAGTCAAAGGCAGGATGGATTAAGGTGTTTTGGATACAGCAAGGACA
>JANXBR010000065.1 GCA_025060625.1 Thermodesulfovibrio sp. | reverse complement strand
GTATCTTCAATTGTTGGAGGCAATAAAGGAGTAGCTGCAAAACCACCCTCTTGTCTTTTTCTCTTAATAACAAAATTGTAACAATTATCAAGATTTTTTCTTAAATTCATTAAATTATTTTAAATAATTTGAAATTTATTTTATCCTAACTGATTATTGATTTATTTTAACTTTTAATTTAAAATTTTTATATTTAATGTTTAGAGGTGAGTTATGTTCAAAAAGGTCTTGGTTGCAAACAGAGGTGAAATTGCATTAAGAATTATCCGAGCCTGTAAAGAATTAGGAATACGAACAGTAGCCATATACTGTGAACCAGATGCTACAGCAAGGTATGTAAAGAAAGCTGATGAGGCTTATCTAATCACTCCTGGACCACTAAGAGGTTATCTTAATATTTATGGAATAGTAGGGCTTGCGAAAAATATAGGATGTGATGCTATACATCCAGGCTACGGTTTTTTATCTGAAAATTATCAATTTGCAGAAGCCTGTGCTCAAGCTGGAATAACTTTCATAGGTCCGAATGCAAGGGCAATAAAAAAAATGGGACTTAAGGACGAAGCCCGTAAGATAGCGCAAGAAAATGGAATTCCTCTTCTTCCTGGAACTCCTCCTATAAGTAGTCTTGAAGAAGCAGAAAAGGCTGCTAAGGAAATTGGTTATCCTGTTATGATTAAAGCTGTAGCAGGTGGAGGTGGAAGAGGTTTAAGAATCTGTTATGATGAAGACGCATTGAGAAGACAAATTCCAATTGCCATGTCAGAGGCAAAAAAAGCCTTTGGAGATGAAAGAGTTTTCATTGAGAAATTTCTTGAAAGACCCCATCATATTGAGATTCAAATTGTAGCAGATAAGCACGGCAATATAGTACATCTTGGTGAAAGAGACTGTTCAATTCAGAGAAGGCATCAAAAACTTATTGAAATAGCTCCATCTCTTTTGCTAACAGAAGAGATAAGACAACAAATGGGAGAAGCAGCGAAAAAGTTAGCCAAAGCTGTAGGATATGATAACGTAGGTACCGTTGAATTTTTGGTAGATGAAAATCTAAATTTCTATTTTCTTGAAATGAATACAAGAATTCAAGTAGAACATACCATAACAGAAGAAATTACTGGAATAGACCTTGTTCAAACCATGATTAAAATAGCAGCAGGGGAACCTTTTGAGATAAAGCAGAGTGAGATAAAACTTGATGGTTACGCAATTCAATGTAGGATTAATGCCGAAGATCCCTTGAATGATTTTTTGCCTTCCACAGGTAAGATTACAGCCTACTACTCTCCAGGAGGTTTTGGAGTAAGAGTTGACGGTCATGCCTTTACCGGATACAATGTTCCTCCCTACTATGACTCTCTTCTTTCAAAACTAATTGTATGGGGAAGAACTTGGGATGAAGCAGTAAGAAGAATGCATAGAGCTTTAAGTGAATATATAATAAGAGGTGTTAAAACTACCATACCAATTTATATAAAGATAATGGAAGATGAAGATTTTCTTAAGGGCAATTTCAGTAACAGATATATAGAGGAGAAGTTGGAGAGTCTGCTTTACAGAGAGGAGACCGATCCCTTTGACATTGCCACAGTAATAGCAGCTGCAATAGTGGCAAACAGCAGAGTTTAAATTAAATTTTATTATTGAGGTGAAAAAATGAAAAAAGCTCCAGTCAAAATAATGGATACCACATTCAGAGATGCCCATCAAAGTCTTCATGCCACAAGAATGAAATTGGAAGATATAGTCCCCATTGCTGAAAAGATGGATCGGGTCGGCTTTCATTCCCTTGAGGTATGGGGTGGTGCTACCTTTGATAGTTGTCTTAGATTCTTAAGAGAGGATCCTTGGGAAAGGCTTAGAACAATTAGAGCTCTTGTTAAAAATACTAAACTTCAGATGCTTTTAAGAGGACAAAATCTTGTAGGATATAGACACTATCCCGATGATGTGGTAGAAAAATTTGTAGAAAGAACAATTGCAAATGGTATAGACATATTAAGAATTTTTGATGCTCTTAATGATCTAAGAAATCTTGAAAAGTCTGTCCAAGCAACCCTTAAATATGGTGGAATTGCTGAGGTAGCTTTTTGCTATACCGTAGGTCCCATATATACAATTGATTATTTTGTTGATCTTGCCAAAAAAATCAGAGATATGGGTGCCCATATTATATGTATCAAAGACATGGCAGGACTTCTTGCCCCTTATACTGCCTATGAATTAGTAAAAAGACTTAAGGAAGAAATCACGCTGCCTATTCATCTTCATACTCATGATACAGCAGGTATGGCAGTTGCCACAACAATTAAAGCAATTGAAGCTGGTGTAGACATTGTTGATACCTCCATATCTACAATGGCAGGAGGTACCTCTCAACCA
Organism: Thermodesulfovibrio sp.; assembly: GCA_025060625.1. Lineage (GTDB taxonomy): Bacteria > Nitrospirota > Thermodesulfovibrionia > Thermodesulfovibrionales > Thermodesulfovibrionaceae > Thermodesulfovibrio. The sequence continues at coordinate 4,773 of JANXBR010000065.1, read as the reverse complement.
CCTCTTGAGACAATATGTCACATTCTAAAGGGTTCTGAAAGAGATCCTCAGTTTAATATGGAACTTCTTGATGAAATTGCTGACTATTTCTATGAGGTAAGAAAAAAATATAAACATCTTGAAAGTGAATACATAGGACCTGATCCAAAAGTAATAGTCTATCAAGTGCCAGGAGGAATGCTAAGTAACCTTGTAAACCAACTTAGAGAGCAAAATGCTCTACACAGAATAAAGGAAGTTATGGAAGAGATTCCTCATGTAAGAGAAGACTTTGGCTACCCTCCATTAGTCACACCTTCAAGCCAGATTGTAGGTACCCAAGCAACTTTAAATGTACTTACAGGTGAAAGATATAAGACAGTAACAAAGGAAACAAAAAATTACTTTAAAGGGCTTTATGGAAAACCTCCAGTTCCTGTGAATGAGGAAGTTAGAAAAAAAATCTTAGGTGATGAGGAGTTCATAACTGTAAGACCTGCTGATTTACTGCCTCCAGAGTTTGAAAAGGCTAAGGCAGAGCTGAAAGATAAGGCAAAATCCGATGAAGATGTGCTTAGTTATTGCCTTTTCCCAAAAATTTATCTTGAGTTTCTTGAGGCAAAAGAAAAAGGGCTCAAGGAGGAGGTAGTGATTCAGAAGAAAGAGGAACAGATAAGCTCTTCTTTAAATCTTGCACCAACAGAGTTTATCATAAACCTATTTGGAGAAGCCTATCACGTAAAAGTGGGAGGTAAGGGACATAAGGTAGATAACAAGAGACCTTACTTCTTATATGTAAATAATCAGCTTGTTGAAGTAATAGTTGAGTCTCTTCAAGAAATTGTTCCAACAGAAGAAGGAAAGGTTGAGATTAAATCAAAAGATTCCATAAGACCAAGAGCAACTGAAGCAGGAGATGTCACCTCTCCAATGCCTGGTACAGTTGTAAAAATAAAAACAAAAAAGGGTAACAGAGTAAAAGCTGGTGATACAGTTGTAATAGTAGAAGCAATGAAGATGGAAAATGAGATTCATGCACCAATAGATGGTATAGTAGAGGAGATATATGTTAAAGAGGGTGAGATGGTCAATCCCGACGAAGTAATGATAAGGATAAGATAATGGACTTTAGCAGCATTCTTAGACAGATTATAATTTCAGCACCTGCAATACTTATAGCAATAGTATTTCATGAGCTTGCTCATGGATGGGTTGCCTATAAGTTAGGTGACCATACAGCAAAACTTTCAGGAAGACTTACTCTAAATCCCATATCTCACATAGACCTATTTGGAACAATAATAATGCCATTCATGTTGCTTATCCTTACAAGTGGTCAATGGGTTTTTGGATATGCCAAGCCTGTTCCAGTAAATCCATATAACTTTAAAAATCCACGAGCAGGAATGGCTCTATGTGCAGCAGCCGGACCTGCAGCAAATCTTGCTGTTGCAATAGTTTGCACTATCTTAATTAAATTTATTGTGGTGCCATTTAATGAATTTATCCCTGAATTCATCTCATATCCTTTAGCTTTAATTCTTAAATCAACAATCATGATTAACATTATTCTTGCGGCCTTTAATCTAATTCCTATTCCTCCACTTGATGGTGGAAGAATCCTGATGGGTATATTACCTCTTAAGTATTCTGAATTTATGGAGAAAATTGAACCTTATGGTTCTTTAATCGTTATACTGCTTATCGTCACAGGATTGACAAGATTATTTGTGTTACCACTGGTAAAGTTTTTCTATGCCATACTTTCACTTTTTTAGGAGGAAAAATGGATAAAGTATTAAGTGGAATGCAACCAAGTGGACCACTTCATTTAGGAAATCTTATAGGCGCTCTTTCCAACTGGGTTAGCCTTCAAGATAAATATGAATGCTACTTTTTTGTAGCAGACTGGCATGCGCTAACAACAGGTTATGGAAATCCATCTCAAATAAAAGAATATACAATTGATCTTTTAATGAATTTTATAGCTGCCGGGCTTAATCCTGAAAAGTCTACTATATTTATTCAGTCTCAGGTGCCTGAACATGCAGAGCTTCATATCTTCTTAAGCATGATAACTCCCCTTGGCTGGCTTGAAAGAGTTCCTACATATAAAGAAAAAAAAGAACAGATTAAGGACAAAGACCTTGATACTTACGGCTTTTTAGGATATCCGGTGCTTCAGACAGCCGATATAATCATATACAGAGCTAAATATGTACCTGTGGGAATTGATCAGGTTCCCCATCTTGAGATTTCCCGTGAAATAGCAAGAAGATTTAATTATCTCTATGGAAAAGAATTTTTCCCTGAACCAGAAGCTCTACTCACTCAATTTCCAAAAGTTCCTGGCACCGATGGAAGAAAAATGTCAAAAAGCTATGGTAATGCGATTTATCTGAGCGATGACGAAAAGACAGTAACTGAAAAACTAAGAACAATGGTTACAGACCCTGCTCGTAAAAGAAGAACAGATAAAGGAGATCCTGAGAAATGTCCTGTCTTTGATTTACATAAAATTTTTTCAATAGAACAAGAAAAAAGAGAAATAGTCTCAGGCTGCACTACTGCTACAATTGGTTGTATTGACTGCAAAAAAATACTTATAAAACATGTTATTGATACTTTGAAACCAATATGGGATAAAAGACAGCAGCTTATTGATAATCCCTCTCTTTTAATTGAAATAGCCCTGGAAGGCTCAAAAAAAGCAAAAAAAGTAGCGGGAGAGACGCTTAAAGAGATGAAGGAGGTTATTGGATGGATTTCTTAAGATACCATAGGCAGATGCTAATAGATGGCTGGGGAGAAGAAGGGCAAAAAAAACTTAAAAACTCCACTGTTTTCATCGCAGGTGCAGGTGGACTGGGAAGCCCTGTATCAATTTATCTTGCTGTAGCAGGCATCGGGAAAATAATTATCTGTGACTTTGATAATGTGGAAATGACAAATTTAAATAGACAGATATTGCATAGTAATACAAGAATTGGAATAAACAAAGCCTTATCAGCAAAGATAACCCTTAATGGTATAAATCCAAATGTGGAGGTTGTTCCAATTACAGAGAAAATAAATGAAGCAAATGCTTTTGAAATAGTAGGAGATGCTCAGATTATTCTTGACTGTATGGATAATCTTGAGACAAGATATATACTAAATGAAGTGGCAATAAAAAAGAAGATACCTCTTGTATTTGGTGCAATTTATGGAATCCAAGGTATGCTTAGTTTTATACAACCACCAGAAACACCTTGTCTTAAGTGTATTTTCCCTGAAGCACCTCCAAAGGAAACCTTTCCGGTTGTAGGTGCAACTCCGGGAGTAATAGGAGCTATACAGGCATTGGAGGCAATAAAGTATATCGTTGGAATTGGCAAGCTTTTTAAAAATAAACTTCTCCTTTGGGATGGTTTAAGTGGAGACTTCAAAACTTTCAAAACACAAAAAGATCCAGCCTGCAGTGTTTGCTCCTTAGGGGAATAAAGTTTTTTAAAAATAGCTATGGCTTTTCAAATCTTTTCTAATTTCCTCTAAAAGAGCGTTAACAAGATCAGCTTCTTTTACATTTTTTACTATTCTACCCTTTACAAAAACTATACCCTGACCTTTTCCTCCAGCAATCCCATAATCTGCTTCCTTAGCTTCTCCAGGTCCATTTACCGAACACCCCATTACAGCTACTTTTATGGGTTCTTTTATATCATTCAGTGCCTTTTTAACCTGTCTCACCATTTTGTTTATGTCTATCTGAGTTCTTCCACAGGTAGGACAGCTTATTATCTCCACTCCTACCTCTCTTGACTCTGTAGTTCTCAAAATTTCATAGGCTACACTCACTTCACTTAAAGGTGAATCTGTCAGCGAAACCCTTATTGTATCACCTATTCCCTCAAGAAGAAGTAAACCAATACCAATAGAACTCTTAACAACTCCTTCAGGTATGGGACCTGTCTCTGTAATTCCTACATGAAGAGGGTAATCATAGTTATTACTAAACAGCCTGTATGCTTCAACTGTTTTCATAACGTTTGATGCCTTAAGTGAAACTTTAATATCATGAAAATCAAGCTCTTCAAGTATTTCAATATGTCTTTCTGCTGCTTCAACCATTGCTTCAGCAGATGGTTCTCCATATTTTTCAATCAAATCCTTAGGTAAAGAGCCTGCATTCACTCCTATTCTTATTGGTATTCTTCTGTCCTTTGCAGCATTTACAACTTCTTTTACTTTCCATTTTGCTCCTATATTTCCGGGATTTATTCTTAATCCATTTACTCCCTGATTTATTGCCTCAAGGGCAAGCTTGTAGTTGTAGTGGATGTCTGCAATTATCGGAATTTTTACTTTCTTTTTTATCTCTCCCAAGACTTTAGCAGCTTCCATATCAGGCACTGCAACTCTTACTATTTCACATCCTACAAGCTCAAGCTGTTTTATCTGTCTTACAGTTGCCCTTACATCTTTTGTATCTGTTTTTGTCATTGATTGAACACGAATAGGAGCTCCATCTCCGATTGAGACATCACCTACATAGATTCTTCTTGTTTTTCTTCTTTTAATCAATCTTTTTGCCTCTCAGTTGATTTATATTTGCCAAATGTTTTTTATAATCAACTGAAAACTCATGAGTTCCATCACCACGTGATACAAAATAGATATATGAAACCTTAGAGGGAGAAAGTGCAGCTAAGATTGATTTTAATCCTGGTGAGGCAATAGGTCCTGGTGGAAGTCCCTTTATTAGATAAGTATTGTATGGAGTCTTATTTTGAAGATCCTTTTTAGTAACTCCAT
>JANXBR010000064.1 GCA_025060625.1 Thermodesulfovibrio sp. | reverse complement strand
TGAGCATAAATAAAACATGTTATAATATTTTTAGCGCCCATAGCTCAGTAGGACAGAGCGGCGGACTACGAATCCGTAGGTCGGGGGTTCAAATCCTCCTGGGCGCATTGAAAAAAATTTAGAGTATAAAAAAGTGAAAATAGGAATAATTGGCGGTAGCGGACTTAGTGAATCAGAGGCAAAAAAAGAGGCTATCACCATAAAAACTCCATATGGTGAACCTTCATCTCCCTATGAAATAGAAAAATTTGATAATGTAGAAGTTTTATTTCTAAGAAGACATGGACATAAACATAGTATTCCTCCTCATAAAGTGAATTATAGAGCCAATATTTATGGATTTAAACATCTTGGAATAGAGAGAATAATTGGAGTTTTTGCTACAGGTTCTTTAAATGAAAACATACTACCTGGGAGCATCATAATACCTGATCAGATCATAGATTTTACTCAAGGTATGAGAGCTCATACTTTCTATGAAGATAAAAAAGTTATACATATTGATTTTACTGAACCATTTTGTATTACAATGCGAAACTCCCTATTAGAGACTGCCAGAAGGCTTGGTATCAATGTAGTTCCTAAAGCCACTTATATTTGTGTTAATGGCCCAAGGCTTGAAACAGCAGCAGAAATTAAATTTTATAAAAACATTGGATCTGATATCATCGGTATGACACTCATGCCCGAGGTTTCTCTGGCAAGGGAGGTTGAGATCTGTTATGCTGCTATAGCTGTGGTCTCTAATTTTGCTGCTGGAATATCCAAAAAGCCTCTTACAGTTAAAGAGGTTGTAGAAACAATGAAAAATTCAATAAATACAGTAAATTTACTAATAAAAGAAAGCATAAAAAATTTACCAGAAGAAAGGAATTGTCCCTGTAAAGATGTTCTCAAGAATGCTTCTTTTTAGCTTTTTAATTTTTGTTTTCTCTGTTTGTAACTTATTAGCGTATGAAACTGCTGATTTAGTTATTGTTTTCAAATCAAAAAGAACCATGATACTTATGAAAGAAGGAAAAATACTTAAAGTTTACAGAGTTGCACTTGGAAAATCACCAGTAGGAAGAAAGACTTCACAAGGAGACGGCAAAACTCCTGAAGGAAGATATTACATAATCGGAAGAAATCCAAATAGTAATTTTTATAAAGCTTTAAAGATATCCTATCCAAATGAGCAAGACATTGAGAGGGCGATTAAGTTAGGGGTAAACCCTGGCGGTGGAATTATGATCCATGGACTTTCAAAGCAAGTTGAATATCTTGGTAAATATCACATAATTGATGACTGGACAGAAGGATGTATTGCTGTGACAAATGAAGAGATGGATGAAATATGGAAACTTATCCTTGATGGCACACCAATAGAAATTCTTCCATGATAGAGATAGATTTTAATGAAGAATTTATAAAAGCCTTTGATTTAGCGGAAAATACGAAAAGAAATCTCTTTTTAACTGGAAAAGCAGGTACAGGCAAATCTACATTTCTAAAATACTTTAGAGAAAATACTAAAAAAGAAATAGCAGTAGTTGCACCTACTGGAGTAGCAGCTGTAAATATTAAAGGACAGACAATTCATTCATTTTTTAATTTTAAACCCGATATAACTATACATAAGATAAAAGAAATCAAACCTAAAAAACCAAATCTATATAAAAAGCTTGACTGTATTGTTATTGATGAAATTTCTATGGTAAGAGCTGACATTCTTGATTGTATTGATGCCTTTTTGAGGATTTATGGTCCCCAGCGAAAGAAACCCTTTGGTGGTATTCAGATCATATTCATCGGTGATTTATATCAACTTCCTCCTGTTGTTACATTAAGGGAAAAGGGGATTTTTAAAAAATTTTATGAAACTCCATATTTCTTTAGTTCTAAAGTTTTTAAAGAATGTGAATTTGAGTTTATTGAGTTAGAAAAGGTTTATAGACAGTCAGACGATAGATTTCTTGAAATACTTAATTCAATAAGAAATAATACAATTACGGAGGAAATAATCAAAAAGCTAAATCAGAGAGTGAATCCTGATTTTGTTCCAAAGGATGAGGATTTTTATATTTATCTTACTACAACCAATAAAATGGCTGAAAAAGTAAATTTTGATAAACTCTCTAAAATTAAAAATAAAGAGTTTAAATACTATGGATTTATTGAAGGAGAATTTAATGAACAGGATCTTCCAACTTCACAGGAACTTATTCTAAAAGTTGATGCTCAGGTAATGCTTTTAAACAATGATATAAAAGGAAGATGGATAAATGGTGATATTGGTAAAATCATTGAAATAGAAACAAAAGGCTCAGAACACGATGTGATATTGGTTGAACTATCAAGTGGAGAAGTTGTTGAAGTTGTCCCTTTTACATGGGAGATTTATGAGTTTTATTATGATAAAAATAGAAAAAAAATTTTAACTGAAATAATTGGGAAGTTTATCCAGTATCCCATTAAACTTGCATGGGCTATCACGATTCACAAAAGTCAGGGACTCACATTTGATAAAGTAGTGCTTGATATTGGAAAAGGAACTTTTTCTCATGGACAGTTATATGTAGCTCTTTCAAGATGTCGTTCCTTAGAAGGATTAGTATTAAAAAGACCAGTTTATCCTAAAAATGTTCTTCTTGATAGAAGAATAGTAAAATTTCTTACAGATTTTCAATACAGATATTCAGAAAAAAATATGCCATTAGAGAAAAAAATTTCAACCATTGAAAAGGCATTAAAAGAAGGTAAAGTAATTGAAATAGTATATTTAAAATCAAATGATGTAAAAACTAAGAGACGGATAATACCAATTTATATTGGAAATATGGAGTATGCAAATAAAACATTTCTTGGTTTGCAAGCCTTCTGTCAGTTAAGAAAAGAAGTAAGGCATTTTAATGTAGAAAAAATCCTGGATATAAGGGTTATAGAATAGAACTATCTTAAAAGATCTCTCAAATTTTGGGCAAGTTTAATGTCCATATTAAGTAATATAGATACTTCTTTGTAAGCTTGTTCCTTTTTATCTGTTAGATAGAATAAAATACCTCTCAGATAATGCAAATATGGAGAACTAAATCCTGAGTTATCAATAACTCTTAATGCTGCTTCAAAGTTTTTTTCAATAATATAAATACCAGCGAGTTTTATTATTGTCCCTTCTTCATTCTTTGGTAGCAACTCAAAATACTCTTTTGCCCTTTTAAAATCATTGAGATGATAGTAAACAACTCCAAGTTTTTTTATGATTTTATAGTTTTTTGGATCATTTTTTAATAATTCCTGATAAATTGACAATGCCCTACTCCACTGTGCACTTTTTTCATATTGTTCAGCCAACGCAAAAGAGTCAGTTAAAAGAGTTTTTTCTTTTTTAATTTCTATTTTTTTAACTTCTGTGGGAAACATCTCTTTAACTTTCAACAATATCCATCTTTTATTTTCAATGAGCGATTTTATATCTCTGTCTATTGATATTTCTTCTGGATTAAAAAAAAGAGATTTTCTCTGCGAAAAATCAATTAATAGTAGAGCAATACCTTTTCTTTTATCAATAATTACTGTATCTTTAACTGGATAAAAATATCCATCTTTGACAACAATCATCTGGGAACGCAAAATAGCAATCCAATTTTTTATAGGGTCTAATTTTGTAATATATATATCGTCTCTTTGTGTTTCAAGGAGCCTGTATCCCAAGAGAGGAGTGGAATTTTCATTCACAACAAAAACATAAGTTAATTCAGTTCCAAAGATTTTAATAGGTATAATTAGCAAAAAAACAATAACAAAAATTAAAGTTCGCATTTAAATATTTTATCACAAAATTTAATCTATAAACTTTAAAATTTATATTATGCATTTTATGAATGAAAAATTAAAGAACCTTAAAGTAAAGGTTAAAGAATTAGAAGAAAAGGGTCTATTATCAAAGATTGAAAACTCACTTTTTGAGCTTAAAGAGCTAATAATCAAGGAAAACAAGGAAAGAGTATTATGTGGAATGACAGATATATGTGCTGAGTGTGGAAAAGAAGGAAAAGTTTGTTGTGGTAGTGCAATTGAGTTTAAATACTCTGAACAGCTTCTTATTATAAACATTCTACTTGGAACAAATTTTCCCGATGAGCCAGAATTTTATGATATGTGTTTTTTTCTTACAAGTTCTGGATGTCTTCTCTTTGCAAGGGATACCTTCTGTATTAACTTTATATGTGATAGAATAAGAGATAAAATTCCCATTGATAGATTAAAAAGGCTAACAGAAATTGAAGGATTACACCTGCAATTACAGTTTAAAATTGAACAATTTCTGAAACAATCTATTGATCACATATTGTTTTTTCATAATGACAATGGAATGAACTTTTCTTGCACTTAATAGTTTCTATCTGAATTACACTATGTTTAATTCCCATTTCATTAATTTTATTTTCAATCTGTTTTCTGAGTATATCAGCCTCACTTAGCAAACGATCTTCAACAACTACATGAGCTGAAAATGCTATATAACCATATCCTATTGACCATATATGAACATCATGTATATCAATAATTCCATCTATTTTCTTAATTTCATTTGATATAACCTCTATATCAAAACCTTTGGGAACAAAATCAAGAAAAATCCAGAGTGAGTCCCGAACAACTCTAATACCACCAAGAATAAGTAATATTCCAACAAACCAGCTAATCAAAGGATCTACTATAAGCCATCCAGTAAATTTTATTATTATTGCTGCTAATATAACTCCTGCAGATGAAACTGTATCTCCAATAACATGTAACCAGGCGCTTTTAATATTTAAATCTTCATGTTTATGTCCTAAAATCCATGCCATAATAAGATTACCTAAAAAACCAAAGACTGCAACAGGAAACATAATATTGAAATCAATATAAGGTGGATTTATAAGTCTTCTATAACCTTCAAAAAATATTAATCCAGCAATTAAAATAAGGCTTATACCATTAATAAAAGCTGCAAGAATGCCAATTTTATAATAGCCATAGGTAGCTATCTTGCCTGAGGGTTTTTTCACTATAATTGCTGCAAGTAAACTTAAAACTATGGCAAATGAATCGGTAAAAACATGCCCGGAATCACTTAAAAGGGCGAGACTGTTGCTAATTATACCACCTAAGAGTTCAACAATAAATATGAAAAGTGTTATTCCAAGTGTAAAGGAAAGTTTTCTTATAGATGAATGCTCCATCATTTTAAATTAATTAATTCAAGTGATCTTTTATGAAGTGATTCACTCAAAGAAACAAGTAGGGTTGTTTTAGTTTCAAAAACAATAGGTAGTTCCTCTATAGAATTACCATTAAGATCCGTTATAAGTGCCTTAGATTCTTTGGCGATTAATATTCCCGCTGAAAAATCAAATATTCTTGAAGGAAAGGGAGTTATGAAGATACTTAGAGCTCCCTTTGAGAGATATGCAAGATCAAGAGCAGTACTGCCAAAGCATCTAACCCTGCTTGCTATTTTAAACAAAGGAAAAATCTTTTTTATAGCTTCATGGGGATTAGATGCTTCAAAAGCAACTATTATAGATTTACCCTTTTCTTCAACCTTGATCTTTTCTCCATTAAAAAAAGCACCCTCACCTCTTTTTGCCCAAAACTCATCTCCATTTACAAGATTAATAATATAACCAAGTTTTAGATTCTTCAATTCGTTTCCATCAGCTACTGCAATTGATGAAGAAAAGAAAGGCACTCCTGAGATAGCGTTTTTACTTCCATCAATTGGATCAATTATTACTGTGATACTATTACCATCTATCTTTTTTATGCCTCTTTCTTCTGTTATGTAGTTTATGTCAAAACCTGCTTTTTCTAAGGATTCAATAATAATGTCCTCAGCCATTTTATCAATTGGATAGGTGATATCACCTGATGCTCCATAGCCTAAGGATGTTTTATTAAATTGAGGTTTATAGTTAGATACTTCCTTTAATAGCCTGTGTCCAATATTTCTTAAAAATTCTATATCCATAAGGCATTATTATACATTTAAAATGAAAAAGTTGACAATCTTTTTATAACTATTTATGATAGAAATTTATGAAGAAATTAAATCCTGCTTATCTTATAAGAAAAAACATCAAAAAACTGACTCCTTATCATGCAAAAGAAGTTCCATATAAGATTAAACTTGATGCCAATGAATCACCCTTCCCTTTAAAAATATCAGATTTCATTTCAGAAATTGAGGTTCCACTTAATAGATATCCTGATCCCGAAGCTATAAAATTAAGAAAAGCCTTAGCAAAGAAACTCAAGCTTTCCTATGAAAAAATACTTGTTGGTAATGGTTCAGATGAACTAATTTACTATCTCATACTTACCTTTGGTGGACCAATTCTCTATCCAGTACCTACTTTTGCTATGTATGGAATAATAGCTCAAGCAGTTGGAGTTAAAAGGATTGAATCTAAACTTGATAGAAATTTTGACATAAGAGAGGAAACTATAATCAATTTAATTAAAAAACAGAAACCTCGTCTAATTTTTATCAGTTCTCCTAACAATCCAACAGGCAATAGTTTTTCTGCTGAAAAAATTTTAAAAATTATTGATACAGCAAGTAAAAATTCTTCTGTGGTGATTTTAGATGAAGCTTACCAACCCTTCTGCAGTGAGAGAGGATTTTTACCCTTCTTAGAAGATTTTGATAATTTAGCTATACTTAGAACTTTGAGTAAGATTGGACTTGCCGGGTTGAGAGTGGGATATTTAATAGGAAATGAAACTCTATTATCCGAAGTAAACAAAGTAAGACTTCCCTACAATGTAGATTCTCTTACCCAGTATATTGCCACAGAAGCTCTTAATAAATTCTATGCTCCGATAAAAAACTTTATAACTGAGATAGTTAAAGAAAGAAAGAATATGCAAAGGGAGCTTTCAAGGTTAAAAGGGTTGAAAGTTTTTCCATCAGAGGCGAACTTTATTCTTTTTAATGTGAAGGATAGCAAAAAGATTCATAATAAACTGAAGAAAGAAGGGATACTAATAAGAGATATGTCTTCAGTTATAAAGGATTGTCTCAGAGTTACAATTGGAACCAGAGATGAAAATAAAGAATTTTTAAGGGTGTTAAATAAAATTTTGGGAGAGTAACTTTGAGATGTGCTAACTTCAATAGAAAGACTAAGGAGACTGATATCAATTTAGATTTAAACCTTGATGGAACTGGCATTAGTGATATAAATACCTCCATAGGTTTTTTAGACCACATGTTTGAGCTTTTAGCATTTCACGGAAACTTTGACATAAAACTTATAGCAAAAGGAGATATTCATGTAGATTACCATCATCTAATTGAGGACTTGGGAATTGTTTTTGGAAAGGCTATTGATAAA
>JANXBR010000063.1 GCA_025060625.1 Thermodesulfovibrio sp. | reverse complement strand
AAGCTGGCTGGAAAGTTTGAACTTCTTAATAAAATAAATCGCTTTGAAAATCTAAACTTTGCATACATAAGACAGAGAGAACCAAAAGGACTTGGAGATGCTATAATGTGTGCCAAGCCCTTTGTTAAAGATGAAGCTTTTGTAGTAATTCTAAGTGATGACCTTATTGAACCTGAATATCCAGTTTTAAAGGAGATGATTCAACTCTATGAAGAAAAAAAATCTATTGTAATAGCTCTTGAGAAAGTTCCTCTAAGTGAAGTCTCAAGATATGGAATAGTATCTGGAAAAGAGAAAAATGGTTATTATGTCATTGATGATTTAATAGAAAAGCCTGAAGTTTCTCAAGCACCTTCCCAACTTGCGATTATTGGTAGATACATACTTACCCATAATATTTTCGACCATTTAGAGAAATTACCTCCTGGTAAAAACGGAGAAATCCAGTTAACCGATGCATTAAAATCCCTTTTAGAAGAAACTGCAATATATGGGTATATTATTAAGGGCAAAAGATATGATGCAGGAGAAAAACTTGGTTATTTAAAGACTATAGTTGAGTTTGCTTTAAGAGATAAAGAAATTTCTTCTGATTTTATTAAATTTCTGCAAGAAAAACTTCAAAAATTTACACCAGATAAAAAATCCTTTTAAAAAATATCAAAATTTTATAAAAAACTGTTAAAATTAACTATGCACTAAAAAATTTTTCAGGGGGCAAAAATGAATGAAATAAAAAAGGAAGATAAAGAACAGAACAATGACAAACAAGAAAATAAAGAAATAGAAATACCAGAGGAACTTCCAATTCTGGCTGTAAGAGATATTGTTATTTTCCCTTATATGATAATTCCGCTATTTGTGGGAAGAGATATCTCTGTTAAAGCTGTTGAATATGCCTTAAATACAAACAGACTCATCCTTTTACTTACGCAGAAAGATTTCAACATAGAAACTCCCGAACCTTCAGACCTCTATAATATCGGGACAATCTGCATGATTATGAGAATGCTGAGATTGCCTGATGGAAGGCTTAAAATACTTGTTCAGGGACTTTCAAAGGCAAGGGCATTAGAGTTTTCCCAATTTGAAGGTTTTTATCTTGCAAAAATAGAAAAGATTGAAGATATTCAATTAAAAGAATTTACTCTTGAACATGAAGCATTGGTAAGAACTGTAAAGGAACAACTTGAAAAGGCAATTTCACTTGGGAAAAACATCCCACCTGATGCTATGGTAATAATTGAAAACATTGATGAGCCTGGAAGACTTGCTGACTTAATTGCTTCAAATCTTGGGCTAAAAAGTTCTGAAGCCCAGCAAATACTTGAAATAACAGATCCCTTTGAAAGATTAAATAGAATAAGAGAAATTCTTAATCGGGAAATTCAGTTACTGACAATACAGCAAAAGATAAAGAAAGAGGCAAGAGATGAAATAGATAAAACTCAAAGAGAGTATTTCTTAAGAGAACAGCTTAAGGCAATTCAGAAAGAACTCGGAGACATTGATGAAAAAGCAGAAGAGATAAATGAGTTTAGAAGAAAAATTGAAGAAGCAAAAATGCCTGAAAAAGTAAGAGATGAGGCTGAAAAACAACTTAAAAGACTTGAAAGAATGCATCCTGAGGCAGCTGAATCAGCAGTTATTAGAACCTATCTTGAGTGGCTAACTGAACTACCATGGTCTCGTTCCACAGAAGACAGACTTGATATAAAGAAAGCAAAGGAGGTTCTTGATAAAGACCACTATAATCTTGAAAAGGTCAAAGAAAGAATACTTGAGTATCTGAGTGTAAGAAAACTAAAAGACAAGATGAAAGGACCAATTCTTTGCTTTATTGGACCTCCCGGTGTTGGCAAAACTTCATTGGGACGCTCAATTGCAAAAGCACTTGGTAGAGAGTTTGTAAGAATTTCTCTTGGTGGAGTAAGGGATGAGGCTGAAATAAGAGGTCACAGACGAACCTATGTTGGAGCTCTTCCAGGTAGAATAATTCAGGGCATAAGACAGGCAGGCACGAACAATCCTGTTTTTATGCTTGATGAAATAGACAAACTTGGAATGGATTTCCGAGGAGATCCTTCTTCAGCTCTTTTAGAAGTTCTTGATCCTGAGCAAAACAACAGCTTTGTTGACCATTATCTTGCTGTTCCATTTGATTTAAGCAATGTTATGTTTGTATGCACTGGAAATATCGCTGATACAATCCCTTCAGCTTTAAAGGATAGAATGGAAATAATATATCTTTCAGGATACACTGAGGAAGAAAAACTTCAGATTGCTAAAAAGTATCTTATTCCAAAACAACTTGAAGAACATGGACTTAATTCTTCAATTATGAAGATTAGCGATAAAGCCATAAGATATATAATTACTCACTACACAAGGGAAGCAGGAGTAAGAAATCTTGAAAGAGAAATAGCCAATCTTTGCAGAAAAGTAGCTAAGTTTATTGCAGAGGGAAAAAAGAAAAGGTTTTATATTACTCCTCAGAAAGTTTCTAAATTTCTTGGTGCACCTAAATATCTTCCAGAAGAAGAACTCAAAAAAGAGGAAGTTGGAGTTGCTACAGGTCTTGCATGGACCGAAGCTGGCGGAGATGTAATATATGTGGAAGCAACAATTATGAAAGGAAAAGGTAATCTCATTCTTACAGGACAGCTTGGTGAGGTTATGAAAGAGTCTGCCCAGGCTGCTTTAAGCTATGTAAAATCAAAAGCTAAGGAGTTAAAAATTGATGAAAAACTTTTTAGCTCAATGGATTTACATATACATGTTCCTGCAGGCGCTATCCCAAAGGATGGTCCTTCAGCTGGAATAACAATGGCATCAGCCATTGCGTCTGTTTTCACAGGAAAACCTTTGAGAAAGGATGTTGCGATGACAGGTGAGATTACTTTAAGAGGAAGAGTGCTTCCAATCGGAGGACTTAAGGAAAAAGTGCTTGCTGCAAAGAGAATGGGTATAAAAACAGTTATCATACCTAAGCGGAATAAAAAAGACCTTGAGGAATTACCAAAATATGTAAAAGAAGGAATGAAATTTATCCTTGCAGAATCAATGGATCAGGTTTTAAAACAAATATTCTCAAAGACAAAAACAAAAACTGACAAACAGTTTGTAACTGTCTGAATAAATTCATGAAAAAGGATGAGATTAGGCTTGTAAAAGAGATAAGAGAAAGATTTTTATTACCTGAAAGTCTCGGTATCGGCATAGGAGATGATGCAGCAGTTCTGGATATTAAAGGACCTGCAATTCTTACCACTGATTTAATGATTGAGGATGTTCATTTTGATTTGAGCTATACCTCCTTTTATCATCTCGGATTTAAGATTGTTTCTGTAAATGTGAGTGATATCTATGCAATGGGTGGAGATTTTAAAGGTTTTTTATTCTCTATCGGAGTCCCGGAAACTACATCCGATGAGGATTTTAAAGACCTATTTGATGGTATACAGGCTGCATTGAAACAATATGAAGGATTTTTAATTGGTGGTGATCTTTCAAGAAGTCAAAAAGTGGTTCTTTCAGGTTTTGCAGTTGGAGAGACTGAAAAGCCCATTTTAAGAAAAGGTGCTAAGGTTGGTGATTTGATTTTCATAACTTCCTATCTTGGTCTTTCATCAGCAGGGTTAAATCTTTTAAAAAAACTCTCTGAAGATAATAAAAGAATTATAAAATCAATTAGAGATTTCAAAAAATTTCCTGATAAAATTCTAAATATTGAAGGTGTAAATGAAGTTTTAGATAGACATCTTATGCCTCTTGCAAGAAAGCCGAATAAGTTCAAGCATATTGCAAAGGCAATGATGGATATAAGTGATGGATTGCTTATTGATTTACATAGACTCTGTGAAGAAAACAATGTGGGTGCAGAAATCTATGTTGAAAAAATCCCCATACATCCAGCTGTTATAAAGGTTGCAGAAGATTTAAATGTTGACCCTATGAATTTCATTTTTTCTGGTGGTGAGGACTATGAACTTCTCATTATATCTGACAGGCAGGATGCTCAAGAGTTTGATCTAATTCCTATTGGAAGAATAATTGAAGAAAAAGGCATATATCTCATAGATCCTCAGAAAGGCAAAATCCCAGCAAAGCCAGAAGGCTGGCAGCATTTTTAATAATGAAAAATTTTACAGTAATCACACTCGGATGTCCTAAAAATACTGTAGATTCACGGCATTTAATTGATGAATTAACGAAGGAAGGATTTCTCTATGTGGAGGAGTTCAAAAAGTCTGATTTTGTTTTAATAAACACATGCTGTTTTATAAATGATGCAAAGGAAGAATCAATTGATGAGATTTTAACAGCAGCTAAGTTTAAAATTGACAGAAAACTTATTGTTTTTGGTTGCCTCTCAAAAAGATATGGAGATGAGCTAAAGAGAGAAATTCCAGAGATTGATGCAGTTTTTGGGGTTAATGAAAATGAAAAAATAGTTGAATATCTAAAACAATTTAAAGAAAGTTCAAAATTCAATATCTCATATTTTCAATATTCGGCAGAACCACCAAGTTACAGATATATTAAAATTGCTGAAGGATGTAGCAGAAGATGTAGTTTCTGTATAATTCCAGAAGTTCGTGGTTCTTTTAGGAGCATAAAACCTGAGAAAATACTTGAAGAAGTAGAAAATTTTGTTAATGCAGGAATAAAAGAGTTTATTTTAGTTGCTCAGGATATTACCCAGTATGGCAAGGATTTAAAGGGATATACCCTGAAAGAACTTCTTAAAGATTTATGCTCCATAAGTGGAGATTTCTGGATAAGACTTCTTTATCTTTATCCAACTGATATTGATGAAAAATTAATAAATACAATTGCTGAAGAGGAAAAAATTGTTAAATATCTTGATATTCCTATGCAACACAGTGAAGACAGAATCCTCAGGCTTATGAATAGAAAAGGAACAAGGAAGGAATACTTGAAAAAAATAAGACTTATTAGAAAAACAATTCCTGAAATAATATTAAGAAGCACCTTTATTGTTGGTTTTCCTACAGAAACAGAAGAAGAGTTTCAAAGACTTATTGATTTTATTGAAGAAGTTCAGTTTGACCGTCTCGGAGTATTTAAATATTCAAAGGAGGAAGGCACAAAGGCATGGAGTTTGAAAGTACAGATTCCTGAAAGTATTAAAAAAAGGCGATATGACGAGATTATGTCAAAGCAGGCTTTGATTTCTCTTGAAAAAAATAAAAATCTTGTTGGAAAAAAATACAAAGCATTGATAGATTATACTGATGGTGACATCGCACTGGCAAGACTTTATTGTCATGCTCCAGAGATAGATGGTATGGTTATATTGGAGAATACCCCAACATTGAAAGCAGGACAAATAGTTAATGTTCTAATAACTGAAAGCTATGAATATGACCTGAAAGGAGTTATTGTTTTGTGAGACAGTATTTACTTCCTCTGATTCTTTTTATCTCCACTATTTTTACTACTCTTTTTGCAGGAGCACTTCACCAGGGTATAAATTTATTTAAAGAACCTTTAAGGTTCTGGGAAGGCTACCCCTTTTCAATAAGCATAATGACAATTTTACTTGGTCATGAGTTAGGTCATTACTTTGCATCAAAAGCTCATAAAACAAAGGCAACACTACCATACTTCATTCCTGCTCCCTCTATAGTAGGCACTTTCGGAGCCTTTATAAAGATGAAATCACCTATTTTTACGAGAAAAGCCCTTATAGATATAGGAGCAACAGGTCCAATTATAGGTTTTGTCTTATCACTTATTGCTTGCATTATTGGGCTCAGGATGTCAAAGATAATTCCTGTTACGCAAGGAGAGGATATGTTCATGCTTGGAGACTCTATTCTCTTTTCCTTGCTTGTCAGGTTAACACTGGGAAGTATTCCTGAAGGGCAAGATGTTCTTCTTCACTCTGTTGCCTTTGCTGGATGGATAGGACTATTTGTTACATCAATGAATCTTTTGCCTGTAGGACAGCTTGATGGTGGACATATATCTTATGCTTTGTTTGGAAGATGGCATTTTTATGTTTCAAGAGTAATGATTTTTTGTATTGCTGCCTTAGGAGTTTTTTACTGGTATGGTTGGCTTGTATGGGCATTACTGCTTGTTTTTTTAGGCATAGATCATCCACCTATATTAGTATGGGAAAGCAGACTATCCTTAGGCAGAAGAATTACCGGGATATTATCTTTTATTATTTTCCTATTGACCTTTACTCCTACACCTTTTAAATTTTAGATTATGCAAAACTATATTGACTATAGAAAGGCTCAAAAACCTCTTAATTTTGAAAACTTTACAGTTGAAATAGGTTTTGGTTCAGGTGATTTCTTAATTAAACTTGCAGAGCAAAACAAAGATGAAATATTTTTTGGAATTGAAAAATCATGGATACCAGTTAATAAGCTTTTAAAAAAATGTAAACTTAGGAAAATCAATAATATCTATTGTATTAGGCTTGATGCTTACTGGGCATTTCAACTTTTATTTAAGGACAAAAGTGTTAAAAAGATAATAATAAACTATCCCGACCCTTGGTTTAAAAAATCCCATTTCAAAAAAAGGGTTACAAAAAGAGAAAATCTCTTTATTTATGCAAAAAAACTCCTTCCCTCTGGCGAAATCAAAATAAGGACAGATGATTATCCCTTTGTTGTCTTTACATTACAGGAAAGTGAGTTTTTAAAATGCTTTTCTGCAACTGTCTCAAATCCATCTATAAATGAACCTTTAACAAAATATGAAAAAAAATGGCTCTCAATTGGTAAAAACATATGGGACATTGTTCTTAAAAAAGAAAAAGAACCAGAATCTATAGAAATCAAGCAAATTATGGAGGTGAAAGAGTTGTTCCCCTTAAAAATATGTAAGGGAGAATTAAATATTAATGCTATATCTCATAAAGAGTTTAGGATTGAGGATGACTTGTATTTAAGATGTTTTTCTGTATGGCAAAGAGAACAGGATTATGCTTTAGAAGTAGTTCTCTTAGAAAAAGATTTTCTTCAGGCTTTTTTCATAACTGCTAAAAATAAAGGTGAATACTTTATAATAGATGTATCTAAGTTTAGCGAAATTTTAAAAACCGAAGGAGTACAAAAGGCATTAAACTTTTTAGCTAAACTCTTTATGGAGGTATTATGAAGAAAAAAGTTATTGTATGTGTTCAAAAGGATATTAAAAATACTATTAACTGGGCTTTAAAAGACCTGCCAATTGTTTCTGCTCAGTATTTTGACCACATATATCAGCTTGATAAGATTTTTGAAACAAAAACAGATTTTTGCGGTATAATAATAGATTCAAAAATAGATAATGAGAGTTCAATTCCCTTCTTGCAGACAATCAGAGACAAATCCAAAATAAAAATTCTTCTC
>JANXBR010000062.1 GCA_025060625.1 Thermodesulfovibrio sp. | reverse complement strand
AACTGAATAACTTGCCAAGTTGAACATAAAGAGGATAACCTGATGGATGGGGAGTTCCAACTCCATATGAGGCTGCTATAAGCTCTCCTCCATCACCTGTTGAAAGAACTGGAGGTAAAGAAAATATGTAAAAAAAGGCAATTAGGGAAAAAATAACAAGAAGAAAAAAATCTTTAAAATTCATTAAATAGAGGTTTTTATTAAAAAATTAAAGGGCAGGAAAATCCTGCCCTTTTTTAATTATTTAACCTCACATTTAAATCCACCAGCTTGAACACTGCATATTGCTGTATAAGAAGTTACGCCAACTAAGGAACCTGTTACAGCACCACCAGTAATTGAACCTGTAGAATCACATGTAATATTATCATTGCCTGTTAATATTACATTACCACCGGGAGTTGAGATTTGGATATTAGCCTGTGAGCAATTTTTAAGACTTGCTACAGGAACTGGAGAAGTACCTGGATTTTCAACACAGTAGGCTGAAGCATCCATCATACATGCTCTTGCCATTGGTTCTGCATAGGAGGAAACCTTTGCTTTTTGTTGATACTTCATGTACTGAGGAATGGCAATTGAGGCTAAAATTGCAATAATTGCGATAACAATGAGTAGCTCAATAAGTGTAAAACCTTTCTGATCCTTAAAGAAAAATTTTTTCACCTTTACCTCCTTTTATAAATTTTTTGCTTCCAAAGGAAGCTTTAAAGATTTCTTTTCTCACCTCCCATAAAATAAACTCTTTAAAATATAAATAAAAGTAAATCCAAATTTCGTGAAAATTATGTGAATTTTAATATAGCTATAAAATGTTCTCCCTTTGCTCTGTATTTAAGCTGAAATCCCTCTTTTCTTGCAAGAGCCTCAATAATTTTCAAGCCTACTCCAGAACCTTTATGTTCTTGGGATATGTTATTTCGGATCGCAAGGAAACTTTTAGACAATTTTATATGAATTTTTCCCTTAGAATGGTTAAGGGCATTTTCCATAAGGGAAAATATAATATTTTCAACAATTTGTAAATTTGCATTAATATAACTCTCACTCAGATTCAATATTAATTTGATATTATTGGTATTAGTCATATCAAAAATTGATATATCCTTTTCTATTATTGCTTTCAAATTTATTTTCTCCCTGCTACTTGAAAAATATTTGAAGGATTTTATAGTATCCAAAATCTTGTAAAAATCTTCTTTAATATAATTAAAGCTTTTCTCAAGTCTTTGAAGAGCTCTCTCATCATTTCTTATCTTTAATATTTCTATATTTCCCTGCTGGGTTGTGAGAAAATTACCAAACTTATGAGATATGGTCAATAGTATCAACTCAAGAAAGTCTCTGTAGTCTCTTTCCTGCCTTATCATTCTATCAATTACTCTATATAGTATTAGCATTAAACTCAAAACAAGCAAAAATTCGCGTAGTAAAACATCCTTTAAATATTCCTGAAATTTTCTCTCAAGTACCTCTCTTTTTTTAAATGTACTATTGTCATTTGCTTGAAAAAGGTATTCTTCCTTAATACTATCAAAGAAGTTTATTACCAAAGAGTTGAGATAAAAGAGAATTACTCCCATAATTAATGAAAAAAATATTATTATCTTAACTTGAAACTTCAACTAAGTTTATATCCCCTTCCTTGATAGGTTATTATACTATTCGGTGGTAACACTTTTCTTAACTCTTTAATATAGGCTCTCACGATCTCATCTCCCACATCTTTATCTGGCCAAATATAGTTTAAAATTGTTTCAGTATCAACTATCTCGCCCCTTCTCTTCAAAAGTAAAGTTAAAACTTCCCATGCCTTTTTTGTTAGTTTTATCTCTTCTTTGCCTCTATGGATCGTCTTTGCATCAATATTTATAACCAAGTCTCCCAACTTAACAATTTCTGCTATATGTTTTCTTCTACTTAGAGCTCTTAGCCTAAGTGCAAGTTCCCTGAATTCAAAAGGTTTAGTTAAATAGTCATCGGCACCCTTTAAAAAACATCTCTCTTTATCGTTTATGCTTTTTTTAGCGGTTATAACAATAATTGGTTTATCAATTCCTGCCTTTCTCAAAGCAGATATTATTTCCTCACCAGAAGCAAACTTTAGTATAAGATCAATAACTATTACATCAAACTCATAGTTTTTTATTGTATTTGGAAGCTGTCTTTCATCATAAAGCCATACTGTTTCTATATTTTCTATTTTAAGATAATCTACAAGGGTTTCACCTAAGATTCTATCATCCTCTATTAGAAGAATTCGCATTACTCATAATTTAAAATTCTTGGGGTTACAAAAATCATAACCTCATACATACTCTCATCTCTACCACGACTTTTAAAGAGTTCTCCTATTAAAGGAATATCACCAAGTCCAGGAACCTTAGACTCAGTCATGCTATCAGACTTTTTAAATATACCTCCTATAACAAGAGTTTCACCGTCTCTAAGAGAAACTTTAGTATTTCCCTCTATCTTTGTAGTTCTCGGAGCATATACACCTCCTATGTTTACAAACTCAACAAGGTCTTCCTTGACAACACTCAAATCAAGAAGCATTGATTTATCGTCAATAAGATGCGGTGTTGCCTCTACAGTTATTGCTACATCCCTAAACTTGGTTGATATCTGTCCACTCTGAACATCCTTTTCTCCATAGGGAATACTTGCTCCCTGAACTATTTTTGCCTTTTGATTATCAAGGGTAATAACCTTTGGATTTGATATAATCTTACCTCTTCCTGTTTGTTGAAGCGCTGAAATCCTTAGATTGAGAGCTAATGTTTGACTTTTATTAAGATATCCTACTGTAAAGGCAGTGGTCGGTCCAGTTATAACTCCAGAAGAAGCAGGTAAATTTATTCCCAAGGGAGCAAAACCTCCAGGAACAGGACTTGGTGAACCAGTAGTGCCAGCTCCTGCTGAACCAATCACCGAAGTTCTTGTATCTGAAGAATACCAATTAATTCCCCACTCAAAACCTATACTCTTTGAAAAACTACTTGAAATTTCCAATATTCTTGCTTCAAGAAGAATCTGTCTTGTTGGTTTATCAAGATTATCTATCAGATTTGAAATACTCTCAAGAACAGAGGGTATATCCCTCACAATCAATACTCTTGTTCTTTCGTCTATGGATATATTTCCTTTTGGTGAAAGAATTTTGGCTCCTTCTATTGCTGCTTTTACTTTGTCTGGAGAGGCATGTTTAAGGACAAATATGCGATACTGTTCATCTTCTGCTTTTTTGAAAAGATCTTTTATTTCTGCCTCAAGCTTTTTTTCCTCCTGAAATACTTTAACAGGAGCTATTCTTAATATATTCCCTACAAATATCTTTTCAAGTTGAAAGGTTTTACATATTATATCAACTGCCTGTAACCAAGGAACATTGATAAGCTTCAATGTTATCTTACCCTTTACATCAGGATGAATTACAATATTGTATCCTGCTATGTCTCCAATAAGTCTAAAAACTCCAACAATATCAGCATCTTGAAAATCAAGTGAAATTGTTCTTTCTTCTTTATTAAAGTTGGAAACTGGATTTATAGAAGATTTAGGTTCTTCCTTTTTAGCTACTTTGTTTTCCCTCTTTTTAAGACTGAGGACTAATTCATCTCCAAGATGGAGAGATTCAAAATCAAATTCGCCTCCATATAAAAAGCTTAGTATTAGTCCATCTCCCTGTCTTTTTACAGTAACAGGAATATCTTCCAATAACTCTGTTTCCAGCACCACTCCATTAAAAGCCACATCAATGTGATCATCAAACCTCGTTATGGAAGGTTCTGGAAGTTCTCCATCTGCTTGGATTGATATCTCAATACCTTCTTCTGTCTGATCCGCCATTATTTCAATAATTTTTGCTCTTATTTCATTCTTTGATATAGAATCAGTAGGTGAGATAAAAGAAATAAAAAGAACATTGTTTTCCATTTTTATTAGAGGTTTGAGGGGTTCAACAAGAAGAATATCTAAAAAAGTTTTATTATTATGAATCTGTGCTGAAATCTCGCTTATGATGCCTTCCCTGTAAAACAACTTTTTATTCAAAATGCCTGGCAGGGTATTTTTAAGTTCTATCCTTATTTTAAAAGGATCATCCTGAGCAATTACTTTAAATTCTGTTTTTTTCTGAAGGTAAACTTTTAAAAAGTCACCTTCATAACTGATTGATTGAATTTTATTTTTTATAAAATCGCATTCAAAACATATATTATCATTGGGATTTAGTGTAGGATCTATATTCTTTATCTCTTCAGCAATGCCCATAAAGGCGAAGTAGAGTATAAAAATTAAAATTATTAAGATTTTATTTTTCACTACTCCTCCGTCCTAAGCTTTAAGTATCTAACCTTTTTATTTTCTTCTTTAATTTCAATGCGATCTTTGAGTATTCTGATAACTCTACCTCCACTAAATCCTATTCTATCATTCTCTCTTAATATATAAAATCTTCCATCTGGTGCCTGAATAAGTGCCAAACTGATATTTTTATCTTTTACAATACCAGTGAGTTTAAGTTCTTCTATGTCATAACTTTCCAAAGGAAAGGCTCCTTTCTTTATTTCTTCTCTCTTTACAATCAGTGGGGCAAAAGGGTCTCTAAGCTTTTGACTATCATAATTATAGGTGGGAAATACAATTTCTTGTTGTAGTTTTGGTTGAATATACAGAGGTTTAGAAGGTTTATTTATTAAGTCTTCTTTTTTTTGCCCTGAATTAAGAAAAAAATAACCTAATAGGACTATTAAAATCAAGCATAATATAGATGCTCCAATGATAAAAACTTTTCTATTCATTAATTTTTTTTCTGTTGCATTTTTTTCTTTTCTTCTTCTGGTATCAATGAGTATGTTACTGCAGTTAAGTTCATATTTAAAATTGTTGGTTCTTTATCACCCTTTTTTATTTCCATCTTCTTTATGTTTATTATTCTCTCTATTCTTGTAATATCTGCAAAAAAAATACCAAATATATGATATCTTCCATGCATTGTCACTTCAACAGGAATTTCATAGACCTCATTTGAGGAATGAATTTTTTTATCTTTTGGTTTCCAGGAAGTAATTACTAATCCTTTTTGTAGCCCTATCTCTGAAACTTTTTTCAATACGTCAGAGACCTCTGTCTCCTTTGGAAGCAGTGTTGTTAATATTTCCATCTTTTTCCTAAGTTGCTCATTCAAAATTTTTAATTCTTCATATCTGGCAACTATCATATTTGCTTTATCTATCTCTTCCTTTAGAGAATTCTTCTCTTTTTTTAATTTATCAATATTATCCATATTTGGCAAGATATAGATTGAACCAAAGAGAAAAAACATAATAAGACAAGGAATAACCATTAGGAGAATTTTTTTAGTTTTTGTAAGGCTATCCCAATCCATCACTACACCTTCAACCTGAATTTTATAATAAACTTATAAACAGTTTGTTTTTCAAACTCAGTCTGTTGGGTCTCAACAAGATAAACATCCTGTAGCTCTGGTGTTGCCTTAAGATTATCTACAAATGCAACCACATTTAAATTTGAGAAACCTATACCCTCAACTGTAACTGTATCATCATAATGTAGTCCAGTAAGCCATACTCCATCGGCAAGCTTCTTAACAACAAAGTTGAGAATACTAACAGGTGTTGACTGCATCTTTTTTAGGCTTTCAATCAATTTTGTTTTTCTCTCTATATCTTTATTCATTGCTTCAAACTTATTTATCTCTGCAATTTTTTTCTGTAAGCTTGAAAGAACATTTTTTTGTGTCTCAATCTCTTTTTGATATTCTGATTTTGTATATTCAAAATAGGCAACAATAGACAACATAATCATTATTGTAATTCCGATGGGAAAGATAAATTTTTTAAGAATCTCTCCTGAGAGATTAATTTGAAATTTTTTATAAGTTTTTTTTAGTTCTCTCTTTGGTAAAAGATTTATCTTAATCATTTTACACTCTCAGTGCCTCTTAAGGATAATCCTATTGAAATGGAAGCAATGTTTAAATAGTTGTGCATCTTAGATGAAATTTTTTTATTAATCTTTACTTTTCTGAAAGGGTCAAATATTAAAACCTGCTGCTCAAGCCTCTCTTGAACTGTTGATATAAACACAGGAGAGACAAGAGGAAAGCCTGTAAGATAAATCATCTGCACAGATTCATTTGATATAAAAGTGCGGAAATACTCAATCTGTCTATATATTTCCGCTGACACTTCATCGGAGAAGCTTCTAATCTCCTCTTCAGTAGCTTTATCTATATTAATATTTAAAGTTAAGGAACTGTCTCTTATATAAATTGGCTTGTTTCTAATTGAAATCGCAAAATTAATAACATTTTCTCCTATATTTATAACTGCAACAGTCTCATTATTACTGTAGTTTATCTCATATATGTTATACAAAGCTAAAGCGCAAATATCTATAATTGCAAGATTAATACCTGCCTTGTCAAAAATCTGAACAAATTCATTTATGATTTGTTTATTGGCTACTGCCAGAAGTATCTCAGATATGCCTTTTTCCTTTGAACGATTTAGTATATGAAAGTCATAATAAATTTCTTTTGCACTGAAAGGAATTTGTTTGTCAATTTCAAAAGGAAGATTTAAAGCAATTTCATCCCTATCTACATAAGGAACCTGAAATATTTTCACAGCTGTATTTGTTGGACCTGAAATACCAAGAGTTGCTTTGGGACTTTTTAAGTTAAATTTAGTTGGTATCTTCATAAGAACTTTTACCAGTGCCTCACTATCAATAATACCTTCGTTGCTTAATACACCTTCTGGAATTTCAAATATCTCCCATTGAACAAGCTCATACTTTTTTTCTACCTGAGCTACTCTAACAGAAGAGGGCTCTATCTCTATACCAAGAATCATTCTTATGTTTTGTATCAAAAAATTAACCTTTTGTCAATACTCTATCCAAAGTTTTTCTCATAATATCAATAGGAGCTTCAACTTCTGTCCATATTTTAAAGGCAAATGCAGCCTGCCATAGAAGCATTCCAATACCACCAATAACCTTACATCCAATTCTCTCTGCTTCTTTCATTAAAGGTGTTTCAGGATAAACAATATCACAATAAACATGCTCTGGTTTTATTAACTCAGGATTTAGTGGCATAGGATCATCTTTTTTTAAACCAAGCGATGTTGCATTTACTATTATATCAATGTTTTCAGTTAAAGATTTATCAACTTCAACAATTTCAATAAATCCATGATCTTTGAATTTTTCTTTTATAGCAATAGCCTTAGATATTGTTCTATTGTAGATGTAAACTTTTCCACCTTCCTTTAAAATTCCGTAAACTATAGCCTTTGAAGCTCCACCTGCTCCAAGAATGAGAAATTTTTTATTTTTAATTGATATTCCTTCTTCTTTGAGAGATAAAATAAAACCGTTTACATCTGTATTAAATCCTTTTAATATCCCTTCTTTGTTTAGGAT
>JANXBR010000061.1 GCA_025060625.1 Thermodesulfovibrio sp. | reverse complement strand
CTGAATCTGTTCTTCTGAAATTAAAGGTGTTCCAATAAACATAATTGAGCTATTATACCAAAATAAAAGTTATTTTTTCTAATTCCTCCAATTTCTCCTTTGACTCCTTTGAACTCTAAGCATTTTATTTCCTTTTTGCCTCTGATAAAACTCTACCTATGTCTTTTTTCTTTAGGTAATTGGAGATATTGTGTTAATTCCACACATAAAAAATTCTACACTACCATCCATTACCAAAAATTGCCTTTTTACAAAATAATTTTTTAAACTATTTCATGAATCTCAATGAGAGTGAGTTTCTAAAATTATCGGATAAATTCAATATAATACCCCTTTATAGAGAAATTATTGCGGATCTGGATACTCCAGTCGGCGCATTTCTTAAATTAAATCGTCGTCCTTCTTTTCTTCTTGAGAGTGTTCAAGGAGGAGAGAAATGGGGAAGATTCTCATTTGTTGGTATTGAACCTATGGTTTTGATTAAAGCCGAAGGTAGGAATATAACTGTTGAAAAAAAAGGAAGTAGAAGAGTTTATAAAAATGCGGAACCTTTTATTTTTCTAAGAAAATTTTTCAGCAAGTTCAAACCCTATATTGACTCAGAACTCCCAAGATTCTTTGGAGGAATGGTAGGTTTTATATCTTATGATACTGTGAAACTCTTTGAAAAAGTACCCGACCTTTTTAGACCTTCCATTGAGATGCCTGATATTTTTCTCATGATTCCAGAGACGGTTCTTATCTTTGATAATCTAAAACAATCAATTAAGATTGTCTATAATGCCTTTATAGATGGAGATAGTCTTGATATTTATAGAAAGGCACTGAAAAAAATTGATGACCTTATTGCTGACCTAAAAAGCCAAAGCGATGAAAGATTTAGAACCTATCTGAATGTCCCAGAAAAAGAAGGAAAAGCCCTTGATAGCTTCAGTTCTAATTTTAGCAAGGAAGATTTTATATCTGTAGCAAAAAAAGCAAAAGAATATGTTTTAAATGGAGATGTTGTGCAAGTTGTTATATCACAAAGATTTGAAGCTGAAACCAAATCACATCCCTTTGATATCTATAGAATCTTGAGAATTATAAATCCTTCTCCTTATATGTTTTATATTGACACAGGTGACGCTTTTCTTGTAGGTTCTTCTCCTGAAATCCTCGTAAGAGTTGAAGATGAAAAGGTTATTGTGAGACCTATTGCAGGAACACGTCCAAGAGGAAAAACAGAAGAGGAAGACCTTGCTCTTGAAAAGGAATTACTAAGCGATGAGAAGGAATTAGCTGAACACATTATGCTTGTTGATCTTGGGAGAAATGATGTGGGAAGAGTATCACAAATAGGCTCTGTCAAGGTAACAGAGCTTATGGTGGTTGAGAGATATAGTCATGTTATGCATATTGTAAGCAATGTGGAAGGAAAGCTTAAAAAGGGGCTTGATATGTTTGATGTCTTTGTTTCTTGTTTTCCTGCAGGAACAGTAACAGGTGCACCAAAGGTAAGGGCAATGCAGATTATTGAAGAGCTTGAGCCAACCAGAAGAGGTCCCTATGCTGGTGCAATAGGATATTTCGGATTTAGCGGTAATATGGATATGTGTATTGGTATTAGAATGCTCACAATAAAAAATAATAGAGTATATGTACAGGCAGGTGCTGGTATTGTTGCAGACTCAGTCCCTGAGAATGAATACAATGAGACAGTTAATAAAGCAACTGCAATGCTTAAAGCAGTAAGCTTTTTAGCATATAGGGAGCAAGCATGATTCTTTTAATTGACAACTATGATTCTTTTACCTTCAATCTATATCAATATGTGGGAGAAATTAATCCTAACATAATTGTTTACAGAAATGATCAGATAACTATAACTCAGATAGAAAATCTTAAACCAGAGAGAATAATAATATCTCCAGGACCATGTACTCCTTCAGAAGCTGGAATATCTATTGATGTTATTAAACATTTTGCAGGTAAAGTCCCAATTCTTGGTGTATGTCTTGGGCATCAGGCAATTGGTGCAGCCTTTGGTGCAAGAGTTATTCGTTCTCATGAGATAATGCATGGAAAGACTTCTCTTATTTATCATGACGGGAAAACCATTTTCAAAGGACTTCCAAATCCCTTTGAAGCAACAAGATACCACTCCCTTATTGTAGAGAAAGAAACACTACCAGATTGTCTTGTTGTGAGTGCCTGGACATCAAATGGTATAATTATGGGTATAAGGCACAGAGAATACATAGTTGAAGGTGTTCAATTTCATCCTGAAAGTATTTTAACTAAGGTAGGAAAAGATTTATTAAGAAACTTTTTAAGGCTATGATAGAAGAGGCAATTTACAGATTAAGCAAAAAAGAAGACCTTCCAGAGAGTCTTTTAAGGGAAAGTTTTACTGAAATTATTGAAGATAAAGCATCTCCAGTTCAGATTTCAGCTTTTCTTATGGGACTTTCTATGAAGGGAGAGACGGAGGAAGAAATTCTTGCCACTGTAAAGCTTTTCAGAGACTATGCAATAAAAATAAGAGCTCCTGAAGGAGCTATAGACATTGTTGGAACAGGTGGTGATAAAAAGGGAACCTTTAATGTGTCAACTGTAACAAGCTTTGTTGTTGCCGCAGCTGGTGTTCCAGTTGCAAAGCATGGTAATCGTTCTGCTTCAAGTCAATGCGGAAGTATAGATCTTTTAGAAGAACTTGGTATAAATGTAGAGATGACTCCAGAGGTAGCTGAGAGATGTCTTTTTGAGTGTGGGATGACAGTTTTATTTGCACCACTTTATCATCCTGCAATGAAAAAGGTTGCACCTGTAAGAAAAGAACTTAAAATAAGGACATTGTTTAATATTATTGGTCCGATGCTTAATCCAGCAGGCGTTAAACATCAACTATTAGGTGTCTTTTCAAAGTCTTATATGGATACAATTGCAAGAGTCATGTTAAAACTTGGTTCTGAAGACATTATGGTTGTTCATAGCGAAGATGGACTTGATGAGATAACAGTAACAGAAAAGACATACATTGTAAGAGGTAAGAATGGACAGATAAAATCATCGGAGATTTATCCTGAATCTCTGGGACTAAAAAGAGCAACTATACAGGACATTAAAGGCGGAGATAGGAAAGAAAATGCCAAAATAGCTCTTGAAATTTTGACAGGACAGAAGGGACATTGTAGAGATATGGTTTTGCTTAATGCCTCAGCAGCACTTCTGTTGGTACAAAAGGCTTCAGATTTTATGGAAGGAATTGATATAGCAAAAGAAGCAATTGACAGTGGAAAAGCCTATAAAAAATTTGAAGAAATAAAAAAATTTACTCAAAGGAAAATTTAAACATGGCAGAGTTAGGGAAAATAAATAGACTAACCATGGATGAGTTTAAAGGAGAAAGAAGGCTTTTTTGTGTTCCTAATATTTTTGTTGTTGATGAAGAAGATGAGAAACTAAAAGACTTAATTGAAAAATACTGGAAGGAAGCACTCTTTCATGTTGAAAAACTTGAAAAATTAGGTTTTGTAACAAAGATTTTTGTTGAGACAATATTTGTTGAAGGACAAGAAGCAATTGATGTAATAAGAGAGACAAATCCCTATCTTTATCCATTTATTGAAAAAAAAGTTTCAGAGGGTGCTGTTATTGTAGGATTAGAAGACCCCGAAATATTTGGACAATACATAGATTGGGCAAACTGTCTTAGAGTAGTAAAAACAATTACTGTCATGCAGAAAGTTTTTGATTATTTTAGTCATATAAACCAAAGGAGAATTGAAGAGATAGGAAATAAGATTTCAGAAAGTCTAAAGGAAGGAGAATCAGCAATTCTTATTCTTAGAGATCAAGATAGAGTAAAACTTTCCCTTCCAAAAGATATAGATATTTTTCTTGTTATTCCCTCTTTATATGATGATTTATTGAGATATCTGAGAGATAAATTTCCTTTGCAATAGGATAATATTCAGGAAAAATCTAAAATATCCATCCTATAATGATTTATCATTTCTATAAAGTTCAAGTTAAAGAGAGGATTTTCCTTAAAGTAAAATAAATGACCATTACAATTACAGTCTGAAGAGCCAAATTCAGGTATTATTTTATCACTAATCTTTGATAAACTATATGCCACTTGGCATTCAATGTCTTCTTCAGTTAAAATTGGTAAATCTCTTATTAACTTAGCTCTTGTAAGGAAATAATCAATATGCCAGTGCATTTTCTTTAATTTTCTTCTGTGTCTTGCTATTCTCTTAAATAAACCCCTTTTAGACTTTCCAATATAAACATAATAGCCTTTGGTAAAATTAAGTTTTCCCAGATTTCCGATGATGATTTTCTCAGAATTTTGAAGATGCATAACTAATAGATAAACACCTTTTTCATTCAAGACTCTTTCAAGAAATGAAAAATCAATTTTTAACTCTGCTGTAGCCTCTACGGTGGTGAAACTACTGTCCCATTTTAAGCTAATTGCCTTGATGTCAACGATGTCTTTTACAAGCATAAAAGTTTTTGAAAATTCATAGTCAATATGATAGGCTGGAAGAAAAAATTCTACCTCTGGATTCATGACAACAAAAAGAACAGAAGCCTTTATGTTTTTCTGAACTAAATCTTTAAGTTCAATAAGATGTCTTTTACCTCTCTCAGTTACTGCATCTGGAAACATGGCAGTTTTTTTTCCAAAGAGAGTGCAGGTTTTTACTTCAAGATAATTTTTTTCTCTGCTATTTTCAAGAAGCAGATCCACTCTACTGTTCTTAATTTTAACTTCTTCAGAGACAACTCTGAAACCTCTATAAAATGGTAATTTTTCCTGATTAATCAATGATTTAACGATTTTATTAGTTAGATGGGTATGAAGCAATACCCAATGATGTTCTTTTTTACATGCCAGTACAGTAAATTTTAGTTTTTGATTTTGTGAGTTTTCTATGAGCATTAACTCAGTTTTATTAGGAATTAGAAGTTCCCAGAGCCTACCTGAATTAGGCAAATAACACTCTTTAATTTTTCCATCAACACTCGCGATAACTACAAAGCGATTTTTTCTTTTTAAAAAAGTAGCTATGATCTTTTTATTATGTATAGGATAGCTCAATATCATTATGGATGTAATTACCAGGAACCGCCTCCACCACCTCCTACACCACCACCAGAAAATCCTCCACCGCCGCTACCACTTTTACCAGATGTTCTTGGCTGTGATGAGATTATATCTGAAGCCACTTCACTAAAATTATTCAGTGAAATAGTAAAAGAGATAGGAGAAAAACTATCTTTGCTATGATACCAATTTGGTAGTTCTTTAAATAATCCCTCAAAGGCGGTTGCCCATTTTTCAGCCTTACCAAAAGCAATAGCATAGGGAAGGTTTACCTCAAAAATTTCTGGAATTCTATCAGGCGGAAAAATTTTTTCTATTACATTTTTTTCAACTCTTGCAATAAACTCTTCATAGCCCTTTAGATACTCTTCAATAATTGAACCCCTATGAGTCTTCTTAGGAATGAAATATCCAAAAATAAATAGAAATATAGAAGTAAATATAACTGATATTATGAAGGGTAATGGATTGTAAAATAGAATCTTAAAAAATCCGATGCCGAAGATAGTAATTAAAAATGTCACTAAAGCTAATATGGTATATCTATTTCTCACACTTAAAGGATTTTCAGTAAAAAAACCTTTTTTTGTAAGAACTGAAAATACAGATTTTTTAATGGCAGGTATAGATCGGTAAAATTTTTTCCTTAGCTGTGAGAGTTTTATTGTATTGGCTTCTTCAAATAGAGCATTTAAAATTTTTAAGTCATACTCCTTTGATGCTAACTCGCCGTCAATGCTCTTTAACTTATTGAGAATATAATCTCTTTTCTTAAAAAAGATAAGATGTTGTTCTTCTATCTCTACAATTTTTATATATCCCTTTCTTGCTAATTCTATAATTTCAGCTACAATATCTCTCGTATCAGTCCTTTCATCAATTAAAGTGCCTGCCTCCAGCGGAGTTATATCTTCAGGTGGATAATACTGCACCTGTATTACTCCTTTTCCTTGTACATCTTTTCCTTTATGCCACCATAACCATAATAGAAAGATAAATAATGAAGGAACATAAACTATTGGAAAAAGCCATGGATTTTTCCACCAAGGAGGACCACTTTCTATTTTAATCAATCCCTTTGGCCATCCTACTGCAATTGTCATGCCTTCATGTGGAGTTAGTTCTCTACTCAGGATGAAATTTATTTCGTTGTTCTTTTTTATAATTCTACAGTCTTTACCGATACTTCCATATACTCCTGTGTAACAGGAGTATTGTAAATTTGAATTATCAAAGGGAAGATAAACCTTAGCCATACCTCTTTTGATTGAAACTGCCCAGCCAGTACCTATTGCATTCCAATAAAGCTCGTCAATGTTACCCATATTGTAAATAGCATACCTTACTTTGTAATTTATTATGTAGTTTTGAATGCCACTCACATACTTATCTGGATCGCCTATTCTGATTCTTAAAATTTTTCCGCTTCTTAATATTTTTGTTTGATAAGGATTTGTTTTTTCGTCTGTTACAAAAATATCTTTTATTTCAATTTCACGATTTTTACCTGTGGGATCACTGAATTGTAATGGTATATCACGATATATGCAGTGTTTGTTTTCTATACCGAAGTCAACTGTAATACGCTCAATTATCTTTAACTCCTTAATTCCTTCTACTTTTTTAGGAAATTCTATCATTTAAGCAATCTATTGTCAACCTTCCGCCTTTCCCTGTTAGCATTGGAATATTTAGTAGAAGAATAAAGATTAAAATATTCATTCTTACAATGGTTAAGAATTTATAAATGCCTAAGGTAAGACTATAAAGCAAAAATCTATGAATGATAAATCTTTCTAATCTCCTCCCGCTAATTCCTTTGAAATTTGCTCAATTTTTCTATAAAGTTTTTCAATATCATTTATGCTTTGGATGATAGCCCTGAGATAATTTTCATGAAAAACAACAAAGCCGTTCTCAAGCTGAATAAAATATTTATGAAATGCCTGTAATGACTTAATATAACCTGTTTTATTTCTTAAATGTGGACTATTGATTAATCGCTCAAATTCCTCTACATGAAAAACTGCATAGGGAATGGTAATCAAACTCTTTTTTCTACTGGCGCTTCGAGCTCCTTTTCTTTAAGTAATTTTAGCAATCTGAAAATCTATTTCATTAACTTTAGAATCAATTCCTTTTCTATCCAATTCAGCATTGCATACGAGTTTTAATTCTTTGTTTTCCATTGCACAAATATATTCAAATAAATAACAAAAATCCTTTTGAGTAATAACAGAAATCCATGTTCTATACATTCTTGCTTTAAATCCTTTCTTAAACCAATCATTTTCCCCTAATTCTCCCGACTTTGACAGTAAAGAGCCAATTTAATCCCCTTTCAAAAATCTAACCCTTTGATTTTTCTAAATTTTCATTCTTTTATGCACATTAGCAAGAGA
>JANXBR010000060.1 GCA_025060625.1 Thermodesulfovibrio sp. | reverse complement strand
TTTTAATGGTATTTTAGTTGTCCAAAAATCGGCAAATTAAGGTATACCAGAGATACTTGACAAAGGTAAATTTATAAGTTATAATATTATGAATAAATAATTCAATAACAATTAATTAAAAAATGAGTTTTCAAGGATGATTGATAGAGTGTTTTCTATAGGGATTAGGTGGAAGTTTATTTTTGGTTATCTTTTTATGTTTGCGATCTTTATTTATCTTCAAGATAGTATTTGGAACGAGATTGAAAGCTTATTACATAGTTACGGTAATAAGATAACCAAAGCCGAGGATTTTTTGGACCTACAGCAAAAAATGGAAAAGATAAAAAAAGATTCAACTATTTATACTACAATCATATTCTTCATGACCTTAATCATATCTTACATTCTCATGCATTTTCTTACTATTAGACCAATAAAAGACCTTTATGCCTTTGCTCAGGCTTTAAGCAAAGGTGATTTTACATATAGGGCGAGGGCCTTTGTAAAAGATGAAGTCGGTAAGACTATTTACATTCTAAACAAATCCTTTGAGGAGATAAGTTTATTACTAAATTATTTAGATAATTATACAGAATTTCTAAAAGAGAAAAACTTGGCACAAGCAGAGGACCTCTTACAGCGAAACTCGGATTATACCTCCAACAAAGAAGGATTGTTTACTTCCATATATAAATTAAAACAGAATGTGAGTACTCTTGGGAAGGATATTCAAACCATAAAGGAGACTATAGTTATTGCCTCTCACTACATAAGTGAATTGTTATCCCAAACAGGAACTTTGGGAGCAAGTATTCAAGGTCAATTTGCAGATATTAACGAGGTTACAAGAATAATTGAAGAAAATACCCGTGTAATAGAAGAGCTTGCAACCTTGGGTACTAAAATTCGAGTCAATGCCTCGAATGTAACTGATGAAATAAATGAAAATGCTTCACGTTTATTCAGTTTAGTTGAAGCTGTAAAAAACATACAAGAGAGCACACAGAAAATAAAGCAGATTGTTGGAGTTATTCAAGACATTGCAGAGCAGACTAATCTTTTAGCTTTGAATGCAGCAATTGAAGCCGCAAGAGCAGGAGAACAAGGCAGAGGTTTTACCGTTGTTGCTAATGAAGTTAGAGATCTTGCCCAAAAGGTTGCAAAAGCTACTCAAGATATAGTTACTTTGATTAAAGAAATCGATGAGAGAGTCAATTTAGGAGTAACATCTGCTGAAGGCATTGTGGAGGCTGAGTTGAGGGTGGGAAATGAAATTGCAGGTCTCAGAGATGGTATTGTCAATTTATCTTTGGCTGTAGAAGAACAGAGCGCATCAATGTCGCAACTAAGTAAGTTAGCAGAAAATCTCACTAATGAAGCTGAACAAATTAATCAGGGAACAGCTGAGTTTACAGAAGTAGTAATCAAAATTGTAAATGAATTAGACAAAACATCAGAAATTTTAAATACCTATAAAACTTAGGAGGATTAATTCCATGGCAAACAAGCCTAAATTAGCAGTTTATTGGGCTGCTTCCTGTGGTGGGTGTGAAATAGCTTTGGCTAATCTTAATGAGAAGTTGTTAGAGGTGTTGGAGCATTTTGATTTTGTCTTTTGTCCTTGCCTTCTTGATACGAAGTACAAAGATGTGGAAGCAATGGCAGATGGTGAGATATTTATCACTCTGTTTAATGGAGCAATACGAAACGAAGAAAATGAGCACATGGCAAAAATTTTAAGAAAAAAATCAAAAATTTTAATAGCTTACGGCTCCTGTGCCTACGAAGGATGTATCCCCGGATTAGGAAACATGTATCATGGAGATGAAATCTTGAAAGCTGTATTTATCGATAGCCCCACAACTGAAAATCCAAACAAGCTCTTACCTATGACCAAAACAGAAACTAAAGATGGAGTATTAACTTTGCCTGCTTTTTATGAAAAGGTCAAAACTCTTAGTATGGTTACGGAGGTTGATTATTACATACCAGGTTGTCCACCAGAACCACATAAGATATGGGAAGTTATCAGTTTTGTTGTAGAAAAACTCTCAACTGGTCAGTCCTTACCACCGAAAGGTGCAATCTTAGGTGCTGGAAGCTCAACTGTATGTATCGAGTGTGATCGAAAGAAGGAGAATAAAAAAATTAAAACCTTCAAACGCATTTATGAGATCATACCTAACAGTGAGATTTGCCTGCTTGAGCAGGGAATAATTTGTATGGGTATTGCAACAAGAGATGGCTGTGGGGCTTTGTGTCCTAAGGTAAATATGCCTTGCACTGGATGTTATGGTCCCCCTGAGGATGTGCTTGATCAGGGTGCAAAGATGATAGCTGCATTAGGCTCTGTCCTTGATATTGGAGATACAAAAGGTCTTTCCGAAGAGGAGATTAATAGGAGAATAAATGAAATTTTAAACACTATACCTGATTTAGTAGGAACATTTTATAAATACAGCTTGCCTGGGTCAATTTTACAAGGAAAAATCAAAGGGAGGTAAACTATGAAAAGAAGGATAACAATCGATCCAATCACAAGGCTTGAGGGTCATGGAAAGATAGAAATTTTTCTCAACGAAGAAGGTGATGTGGAAAATGTATACTTACAGGTGCCAGAGTTGAGGGGATTTGAGAAGTTTGTTGTAGGGCGTGCTGCAGAGGATATGCCTGTTATTCTTAACAGAATATGCGGAGTCTGACCAGAGGCACATCATTTAGCGTCCGTGAAGGCGCTAGACAATCTTTTCGGAGTTACACCTACTGTTACAGCTCAAAAAATTCGAGAACTATTATATATGGCTTTTTTTGTAACAGACCATGCAACACACTTTTATGTCTTAGGTGGGCCTGACTTCATAGTTGGTCCAGATGCTCCACCTTCTGAGAGAAATATATTTGGAGTTATACGAAAGGTTGGATTGAGTGTTGGAAAAGAGGTAATTGAGTGTAGGGCTCGAAATCATCATGTCATTAAAATGCTTGGAGGTAGGGGAATTCATCCTGCAGCTGGTGTGCCCGGTGGCTGGAGTAAATCTATCTCAGAGGAAGAAAGAAAAGAAATAGAAGAGATTGCCAAAAAAAACATAGACTTTGCTTTGTTTTCTTTAAAAACTTTTCACGATATTGTCCTCAGCAATAAAGATTACCTTGACCTTATAACCTCAGATGTCTACCTCCACCAAACTTACTACATGGGAACTGTTGATGAGAAAAACCAGTTAAACCTTTATAATGGAAAGATTCGTGTAATAAACCCAAACGGAGAGGAATTTAAAAAATTTAATCCATCGGAATATACCAAATATATAGCTGAACGTGTTGAATCATGGACTTATCTAAAGTTTCCATATTTGAGAGAGATAGGTTGGAAAGGATTTATTGATGGGAGTGATAGTGGAATATACTGCGCTACACCCCTTGCCAGACTTAATGTCTCTGATAGATTATCTACACCCAGAGCACAGGAGCATTTTGAGAGATTTTATGAGTTTTTAGGAAGCAACAAGATTAATGGAAGGTATAAGCCAGTCCATCACAGGTTAGCAACTCACTGGGCACGATTGATAGAGCTCTTGTATGCTTCAGAGAGAATGCTTGAACTGGCAACGGACCCAGAAATAACAAATCCTGATGTTAGAGTTATTCCAGAGAGAATTATCGGAGAAGGTGTTGGTTCTGTAGAAGCACCAAGGGGCACCTTGATACATCATTACCAAACTGATGATAAGGGTATAATAAAGAAAGCAAATCTAATTGTAGCAACAACGAACAACTATGCAGCCATGTGCCTATCAATAAAAAAAGCCACTCAAAAGTTAATAACCAGAGAAAAAATCATAACCGATGGACTTCTTAACCGCATAGAGATGGCTTTTAGATTGTACGATCCTTGCCTCTCTTGTGCCACACACTCAATCCCTGGAAAGATGCCTATGATAGTTACTATCTACAACAACAAAGGTGACCTTGTTGAAGTGATCAGGAGAGATTAATGGCAAAAAAGACAGTCATTGTTGGTCTTGGCAATCCTATTGTCACTGATGATGGTATAGGTATCCACCTGGTCAGATACCTAAAAGAGGTTCTTGCTGATAAAAACATAAGAGATGTAGAGATAAAAGAGGTTTATGCTGGTGGTTTAAGACTTTTGGATGAGTTAGTTGGCTATCACCATGCTGTGATAATCGATGCTATGCAAACTGGTCAAGTAGTCCCTGGATCGGTGATGCGATTTAATCTCTCTGAGCTTATATCTACTAAAAATCTTATATGTATGCATGACACCAACTTCAAAACAGCACTTGAGCTTGGGGTCATGTTAGGCCTAATTTTGCCCGAAAAGATTTTGATATATGGAATTGAGGCCAAAGATTTGACAACCTTCAGTGATAGGATATCAAAGGAGTTGGAAGAGAAAATACCACAAATAACAGAGTTTATCATCAAGGATATCACTAATGAGTTATTCGAAGGAGGTAATGTATGAAAATCGGCCTTTATCTTTGCAAGTGTGGAAACAATATATCAGAAAAGATTGATATTGAGAGGGTAAAAGGGGAGATGTCTAAGGAGGTCTATGTTGAAGAGGTGAGTTTTGCCTGTTCGGAGGATGGTAAGCAACAGATTGAATTGAGCCTTAGAGAGAATAACATAGAGAGAATGGTGATAGTTGCCTGTTCACCTCGGGAGCATGAACGCACCTTTATGAAGGTTATGGAAAGTGCAGGTCTGAATCCATATTTGATGCAGATGGTCAATGCACGAGAGCAGATTGCCTGGGTTACAGAGGATATAGAGAGGGCAACCGAGAAGGCCTTACGACACATTAAAGGTGCAATCAAGCGAGTTTCCTTACATCAGCCTTTAGAGAAAAAGGAGGTAAGCATTTGTCCTGATATTCTTGTCTTGGGAGCAGGTCCTGCTGGTTTGAAAGCTGCTTTATCTTTAGCATCTGCTGGGAGAAAGGTCTATCTCGTAGAGAAGAGTCCAGTGATAGGTGGGATGCCAGTAAGGTATGAGGAACTCTTTCCGAACCTCGAGTGTGGCCCTTGTATGCTTGAGCCGATGTTAGGTGAAGTATTGCACGGTGAATATTCAGAAAATATTGAATTACACACTCTTTCAGAACTTGTAGAAGTGACAGGTTTTTTTGGCAATTTCAATGTTAAGATAAGGAAACGTCCTCGTTATGTAGATAGCACCTGTGTTGGTTGTGGCGAATGTGTAGCAGCATGCCCTGTATCTACACCTAATGAATTTAACTTTGGTATGAATCAGAGGAAGGCTGTAGACTTTCCTTTTGCAGGGGCATTACCAAATATTGCCTGGATAGATGATAAAACCTGTCTTAGATTTCACAATCAAGAATGTACAGCCTGTATCGAGGCCTGCCCATTGGGAGAAGTTGTTTTTCGTTTTGATGAGGAAATTGAACTTTTTGAAAGGCAAGTAGGAGCCATAGTCCTGGCAATCGGTGCTAATCTATATGATTGTTCTCGAATACCTAATCTTGGATATGGAAGAGAAGCTGATGTTTTAAACGCTTGGGAATTTGAGCGAATGCTTGCCTCAAATGGACCTACGGGAGGTGAAATAAAGACCTCAAAAGGAAAGAGTCCCCAAAGAATAGCTATAATTCATTGTGTCGGCAGTCTGGATGAGAGATATGTTCAATACTGTTCAGGAATATGTTGTAGTTATGCCTTTAAGTTTAATCACATGATAAGCCAAAAACTGCCAGAGGCAGAAATCTATCATTTTTACAAAGAGTTAGTTATTCCAGGTAAAGAGAGTATAGTGCTTTTCAATCATGCAAAGCATAATCCAAAGGCACATTTCATCAGATACGATACTATTGACGCTTTTGAGATAACATCTAATACAGACGGTGAGATTCTCTTGCGGGTGAAAACTGAAGAATTTGAAGGTGAGTTTTTGTTCGATTTGATTGTTCTGTGTCCTGCTATGGTTCCGATTGAGGACACTAAAGAACTGGGCAGGATTTTGGAAGCTACTCAAGACAAGTATGGTTTCTTTGAAGAACTACACAACAGGCTTGATGCTGTTCAGAGCAAAATAAAGGGAATATATCTTGCAGGCACATGTCAATCGCCTATGGACATACAAAAAGCAATAAATCATGGTGTTGCCGTTGCTGGTTACATTTTATCAAATTTAGTTGAAGGCAGAAAAATTGAGATAAAGCCAATAGTAGCGCAAGTAAGTGATAGGTGTTCAGGGTGTAAGATTTGTATCATGCTTTGTCCTTATAAAGCACTTTCCTTTGACGAGAACTTAGGGCGCACAGTGGTGAATGAGGTTCTGTGTCAGGGGTGTGGGACCTGTGTTGCAGCCTGTCCAGCAGGTGCAGCTATTGCCAAGCATTTCACCACAGAACAGATTTTAGCTGAAATTGAGGGGGGCTTGAGATGATAAATAAAGGTTTTGAACCTAAGATCGTTGCTTTTCTTTGCAATTGGTGTTCTTATGCTGCAGCAGATAAGGCAGGGGCAGCTCAAAATACTTATCCACCAAATGTAAATGTAATAAGAGTCATGTGTAGTGGTAGAGTAGATCCACAATTTGTTATGAAGGCTTTCAAAGATGGAGCAGATGGGGTGATTATTTTAGCGTGTCATTTGGGGGATTGCCACTACAAAGAGGGCAATTATAGGGCTGTGCAAAGGTATAGAATGCTTACCAGACTTCTCGATGAATTAGGAATTGAAAAAGAGCGGTTTTTGTTTGACTTTGTCTCTGCTGGTGAAGGTGATAAGTTTGTTAATGTTTTAAAAGACATGGGTGAGAAGATTAAAAAAATAGGACCTTTACCAAAAACATAAAAGGGGGTTAGTATTATGGCAGTACATCTTCTTGATGCCAGAGGACTCAAATGTCCACAACCGACCTTAAAAGTTACAGCTATGGCAGTCAAAATGAAGCCAGGTGATATTTTAGAGGTCATAGCTGATTGTCCCACCTTTGAAAAAGATGTCAGAGAATGGTGTGCCCGTTCTAAAAAGGTTCTACTTTGGATAAAACAAGAGGGCACTGCTAAAAGATGTCAAATACAATTTTAAAATATCAAAATACATCTCTCTCCGTATTAAGAATGGTATAAGAACCAGGGTATTAAATGTGGATTGATTCCTAATCAAGTTAGGTATTTCCAACAAATATCTCGATATAAGTATTATTAATGCTAACAGCAGTCTGACTCATGATAAGAGAAAATCTCTCATTCAATGGATGGCTTACCTTTTTTGGACAGACTAATTGTTAAGGTTAATACCTAAAAATAAAGGGGGGCATTGTAAAAAAAGAGCAGATTTACAATTGAATTCAAAAAGTTGGCCTATCCAAAAAATAAATAACCCCTTAATCAAACTCGCCTTCAATTGATAAATCTCCCTCGTCAAATCAGCCCTCACCTTCTCAACATCCGCTCTTACCTTCGCAATCTCAAGCTTCACCTCCTCAATCTCCTTGCTAAATCTAAACTCTGCCTCCCTTATCTCCCTCGTTAGCCTTAACACACTCTCCTGATGCTCCTCCGATGTAACCGCCTTCCT
>JANXBR010000005.1 GCA_025060625.1 Thermodesulfovibrio sp. | reverse complement strand
TCGTCCTCAGTAAGTCCACTTGAAGCAGTAATTCTAATGGACTGCTCTTTACCAGTTGCCAGGTCCTTTGCAGAGACATGCAGTATTCCATTAGCATCAATATCAAAGGTAACTTCTATCTGAGGAATACCTCTTGGTGCTGGTGGAATTCCCACAAGCTCAAATACACCAAGAAGCTTGTTGTCTGCTGCCATCTCTCTTTCACCCTGATAGACTTTGATTGTAACAGCGGTCTGATTGTCAGCAGCAGTGGTAAATATCTGAGACTTTTTAGTTGGTATAGTTGTATTTCTCTCAATTATCTTTGTAAAAACTCCACCAAGTGTTTCAATTCCAAGGGAAAGTGGTGTTACATCAAGCAGTAAAACCTCCTTTACCTCACCCTTAAGAATAGCTGCCTGAATAGCAGCACCAATGGCAACCACTTCATCTGGATTTACACCCTTATGGGGCTCTTTTCCAAAGAAATCCTGCACAGCTTTCTGAACCTTTGGAGTTCTTGTCTGTCCACCAACAAGTACAACCTCATCTATCTGGGTGGTTGAAAGTCCTGCATCAGAAAGAGCCTTTTTACATGGGTCAAGGCTTTTTTGAATTAAATCATCAACAAGCTGTTCAAGCTTAGCACGGGTTAACTTCATAAGTAAATGCTTTGGTCCTGAAGCATCAGCTGTTATAAATGGAAGATTTATCTCAGTTTCCATTGCTGAGCTAAGTTCTATTTTTGCTCTTTCAGCCGCCTCTTTAAGTCTCTGAAGTGCCATTCTGTCTTTACGTAAATCTATTCCTTCCTGTTTTTTAAATTCATCTATTAGCCAATCCATAACTCTTATGTCAAAATCATCTCCACCAAGATAGGTATCTCCATTGGTTGCCTTTACTTCAATAACTCCTTCTCCTATCTCAAGAATGGAGATATCAAATGTTCCACCGCCAAGATCATAGACAGCTATTTTTTCCTCTTTTTTCTTATCAAGTCCATAAGCAAGTGCTGCAGCTGTTGGCTCGTTTATTATTCTTAGCACATTAAGTCCTGCTATTCTTCCTGCATCCTTTGTTGCTTGACGCTGACTGTCATCAAAATAAGCAGGTACTGTAATGACTGCCTCAGTTACAGGCTCACCGAGATAATCCTCTGCTGCCTGTTTAAGCTTTTGAAGTATCATAGCAGATATTTCTGGGGGAGAGTATCTCTTTCCCATTATTTCAACATGTGCATCACCATTTGGAGCTTCTACAATTTTATATGGAAGTCTCTTTTTTGCTTCTTGAACTTCTGGAGAATTATACTTCCTTCCCATCAATCTTTTTATAGAGAAAATTGTATTTTCAGGATTAGTTATTGCCTGTCTTTTTGCAACCTGTCCAACCAGTCTTTCACCTTTATCTGTAAATGCAACTACTGAAGGTGTTGTTCTTTGTCCTTCCTGATTTGGTATTACTACAGGCTCACCGCCTATAACTACTGCTACAACAGAGTTAGTTGTACCAAGGTCTATTCCTATTGCTTTTCCCATAATTAATCCTCCTTTTTAGTGCTTTCATTATGAACACCCGATGGGTGTGATCCCTCCTTAGAGGTTTTAGATTTTTTGGAAACAGCTACCAAAGGTTCTCTTAAAAGCTTGTTTTTATATAAATATCCCTTACGTAGTTCCTCTACAATTATGTTATCTTCTACATCTTCCTTTTCAACAGTAGAGACAGCATGATGAAACTCAGGATTAAAAACCTGTCCGACTGTTTCAATCTGTTTTACTCCATATTTTTCCAAGATTCGTAAAAACTCCTTTAGTGTATTCTCAACTCCTCTTTTCATACCTTCAAGCCATTCTGAATTAAGTTCACTACCTGCATGTTTGATTGCTAATTCAAAGTTATCTATAACTGGTAGTAAATCTTTGATTAATTTTTCATTGGCATAGTTTATTAATTCCTCTTTTTCTTTTTGAATCATTCTTTTGTAATTTTCAAACTCCGCATAAAGCCTTAAATATTTCTCTTTCTGTTCAGCAAGTTCATTTTGAAGATTTTCCACAATATCTCTTGGTTTATCCTCAATTGCCGAGCCTTCATAAGAAATTTCTTCAATCTCTTTGTTTTCAGTAGATGTATCTTTTTTTATCTCTTCCATTAAATATCCCTCCTAATCTGAAAGTGTCCTGGTTAATGATCTTGCAAAGGCGTTAACTAACATTATTGCCCTTTGATAGTTCATTCTCTTTGGTCCAACAAGAGCAATAACACCAAGCGATTTATCTTTTTCTT
The DNA here is from genome assembly GCA_025060625.1 of Thermodesulfovibrio sp. Classification (GTDB taxonomy): domain Bacteria; phylum Nitrospirota; class Thermodesulfovibrionia; order Thermodesulfovibrionales; family Thermodesulfovibrionaceae; genus Thermodesulfovibrio. The sequence goes on along the minus strand of JANXBR010000005.1, from coordinate 39,052 downwards.
TATAAGGTGAGGCAATTATACTAAAGCTTCTAAACTCCTCTACAGGATTTTCCTGCCCTATGATTACTTTCATATCCTCATCCTCAGAGATATTTTCAAAAAGCTTAAGTAAAAGGTGTCTATCCTGTATTGTTTTTGCAACCTCTCTGAGTTTTTCTATATCGGAAAAATCTGGTAAATGCATTATGTGATAAAATCCTGATACATAAACATCTTCTCTTGAAAAATTCAATGCTTCCTGACACATTTTTAAAATCTTTGAAATTAATTTATCCCAGAAAAGCTTTTCTTTTTTTAGTCTAATCATCATATCAACTCTTATTTCATCAATAGTTTTTCCGTGATAATTTTGATTAACAAAATCAGCAAGACTGTTGAGGTCTTTCTGGGTTATTTCAGGATAGGCTTTTATGATTTTATTTTTTACAATACCCTTGTCATTTACAACAACTGCTATTACAAGGTCTTCCTTAAATTTTATAAAATCTACCCGATGCAATGCAGTTTTTTCAGTTGCTGGTAAAAGCGTTAATCCAAGATACCTGGTTGCCTGAGATAAACTTTGAGTTGCTTCTAAAAATAAAGAATCCATATTGTTTCTGAGTTTTCTTAACTTTTTTGTTAAACTTTCTATAATTTTTTTAATCTCCTGGGATTGTGAGAGTAGAGCCTTGTGAAATATATAATCAACATAAAATCTATAGGCTCTATCTGTTGGCACTCTTCCAGCTGAGGTGTGAGGTTGGGACAGAAAGCCTGCATCTTCTAAATCTGACATTATATTTCTTATTGTAGCAGAACAAACATCAAAACCGTATTTTTTCATGATGTAACGAGAACCCACCGGTTCAGGTTTTTCAATGTAACTTTCCACGACTGCGTAAAGCACTCTTTTAGTTCTTTCATCAAGCATTGTATCTCTCATTTTAGCACTCCTCTTATTTAAGTGCTAATGTTTAAAGTTATCACGATAACATTAAAAAAGTCAAATATTTTACCAGATAAGCTCTTTATTTAAAAGTTTTTTATAAATATCACGGGGTAAAAAGCAGGCTTTATGCAAATCTGCTGTATAAAGTTTGGTATTTATTTTTATGGCTTTTCTCATTTCGCGGGGGTCTAAAGATTTTGAGCCAACAGAAAAACTCCACCAGTTTCCAGCATAGGTTGCTATACTTGCAGTATAAAGGTCTACAATTGGAAATATGAGTTTCATTGAATTCTGTACTTCATACACAAGCTCTTTATGAAATATAAGAGACTCTGAAAGGGTTACAAACATCCCATTTTCAGTTAATGCATCTCTTACAGATTTGAAAAACTCAACCGTAAAAAGGCTTTTGGCAAAACCTATTATATCCGTTGAATCAACAATTATGACATCAAGAGAGTTTTTCATCTCTTTTATAAACTCTGCTCCATCCATGCATCTAATCTCAACTCTTGGATCATCTATAGCCGAAGAAACAGAGGGGAAAAATTTTTTTGAGACATTTATAACTTCTTCATCAATCTCAATAAAATAAAGTTTTTTCACACAATCATGTTTAAGAACTTCCCTTACTGCACCGCCATCTCCACCACCTATAACTGCAACATTCTTTGCTTCTGGATGAGCATGCATAAGAACATGGGTTAGCATTTCATGATAGATAAACTCATCTCTTTCAGTAAGCTGGACAACATTATCAAGAACAAGAATTCTTCCAAAATAGGGATTTTCAAAGACCATTATCTCCTGAAATTTACTTTTGCCCTTATACAGAACCTTTTCCACTTCATATACATACTGTATTGGAGCATAAGGGTCTTTCTCAAAAAATTTAATCATAACAAACCTCCTAAATTAAAAATGTTTTTGGTATGGAAAATCCATTAAACTCTGATGCATAGGATATTGTGTATGCACCTGCAGACAGAATAAGAATAAGGCTTCCAACATCTGGTTCAGGAAGCAAAACTCCTCTGTCTATTACATCAAAACTATCACAACTTGGTCCAGCAATTGTCCATTCCTTTTCTTCTCCTCTACTTCCTACAACATATTGATATTTAATACCTCCTATGCTTTCCATTAATCCATTAAAAACACCTACATCTATATAAAGCCAGTTTTCGTCTCCTCTTTGAGCTTTACCAATAATTCTTGATACAAAAACTCCAGCATCTCCAACAACAGCTCTTCCAGGCTCTATAAAAATCTCTGTATCGGGAAAATATTCTTCAAGGAGAGAGTTAATTTTTGTCTCAATTGTCTCTATGGAAGGAACTCTCTTTATATACTCAATAGGATATCCACCACCAATATTCAACATTTTTATTTTAATACCAGCTTTTTCTGTAAGCTCTTTTAATTGGGCTGCCTTATGTATTGCTGTATGCCAATTATAAATGTTACTGCATTGTGAACCAACATGAAATGTTATCCCTACAGGCTCAAGCCCTTTTTGTTTAGCATAAATAAGCAATTCTGAAGCTTCTTCCATCTCAACCCCGAATTTCTTACTTAAGGGCCATTCACTTCCTTCATTTGGCACTGAAAGTCTTACATAAACTTTCTTTCCCGGTGTATATTTTGCAAGCTTTTCAACTTCTGACACAGAATCAAAGGCATAATAATCAATGCCATATTCAACTGCCTCTCTAAGAAATTTAAAAGTCTTTATAGGATTACTCGTTATTATTCTTTGAGGATCAACATTCAATTGTTTTAGAATTGCCAGTTCTCCTTCTGAAGCAATTTCAAAACCCAAATTAAAACTATTTAAATACCTAAGAACCTCTATATCTGGATTAGCCTTTACAGCATAAAAGACCTTTGAGTTTTTAATTCCCTTACCTATGAGAGAGATTTTTTCCTTTAGTAGTTGTCTATCAAGAAGAAGATAGGGAGGTTCGTCATCATGAGAAGCTATCCAGTTTAATATTCTATCCATGAGAGTATTTTTGCGATTTGTCATAATTTTAAAATTTTATCATATTCTGTGATAGAATAAAAAATGGAAAATGAAAAATTGCAGAATTTAAGAGATAAGATTGACAAAATTGATACAGAAATTCTTAAACTCTTAAGTCAACGAGGAAAACTCGCTATAAAAATAGCAGAAATTAAAAAAACACAAGGACTTTCTTTTTATGATCCTGTAAGAGAAAAAAATATCATAGATAAAATCCTCAAATTGAATAAAGGACCTTTTTCTGATGATGTAATTAAGACTCTTTTTAGAGAGATTCTTTCAGCAACTCTTGCACTACAGGAATCGCAAAAAATTTCTTATCTTGGACCAGAGGGAACATTTACTCATCTTGCAGCAATAAAGTATTTTGGAAGCTTTGCTCAGTTTGAACCTGAGGACAATATTAAAAATATCTTTGAGTGTGTGGAAAAGGGACTAACAAAATTCGGCGTTGTGCCAATAGAAAACTCAAATGAGGGCACTGTCACCTATACCCTTGATATGTTTATGCAGTATGAGGTAAAAATTGCTGGAGAAATAATAATACCAATAACCCACAACCTGCTTTCCCTTACAGGACAAAAGGAAAAAATAAAGAAAATATACTCCCATCCTCATGCAAGAGCTCAATGTAGAGAGTGGTTGCGCAAGAATATGCCTGAAATTCCCGTTTATGATGTTGCATCCACTGCTGAAGCAGCAAGACAGGCTTCCTTAGATGAAGAGGTCGCAGCAATAGCGAGCGATTTTGCAGCAAATATTTACGGTCTTAAATTTATTGCAAAACATATAGAAGACTACAAAAATAACTTTACGAGATTCTTTATACTTGGAAAAACTTTTCCTGGTAAAACAGGTTCTGATAAAACATCTATAATGTTTTCACTTCAAGACAAACCAGGAGCTCTCTATAATGCTCTTAAACCCTTTAAAGATTCGGGAATAAATCTTACAAAGATAGAGTCTCGTCCAGCAAAGATGAGAAAGTGGGAGTATATATTTTTTGTTGACTTTATTGGTCACATTGAGGATGAGGTGGTTAAGAGCACCTTAGAAGATGTAAAAAATCAATGCATTGAGCTTGTACATCTTGGTTCATATCCAATATTTGAATAAAGGGAGGAAACTTTATGGTAAAAGCGCTTCCATATGTTCAAAAAATTCAACCTTATATTCCTGGCAAACCTATTAAAGAAGTGGAGAGAGAGCTTGGAATAAAAGAGTGTGTAAAACTTGCTTCCAATGAAAATCCTATTGGCCCTTCTCTAAAAGTTATTAAAGCAATTAAAGATTTCCTCTCCATTCCATCTGAGGTTGCCAGATATCCTGAAGGAAGCGGATACTATCTAAAAAATGCTCTATGTGAAATGTTTGCCAAAAAGGGAATAGACCTCACCCATGATGAAATAATTCTTGGAAATGGCTCAAATGAACTCATAGATATTGCAGTAAGAACCTATGTAGCTCCAGGAGATGAAGCTGTAATGGCTAATCCTTCCTTTATTGTTTATGCAATGAGTATAACTTCGCAGGGAGGTATTGCAAAGGAAGTACCACTTAAAGAATGGAGACATGACCTTGAAGGAATGCTTAATGAAATAACAGATAAAACAAGAATTGTATTCATTGCCAATCCAAATAATCCTACAGGTACAATCAACTATAAAGATGAGTTTGATAAGTTTATAAGAACTCTTCCAGAAGGAATACTGATAATTGTTGATGAAGCCTATTATGAGTATGTTACAGACAAGGAGTATCCTGACAGCTTAAAATATTTTAAAGAAGGCAAAGATATACTAATCCTTAGAACTTTTTCAAAAGCTTATGGACTTGCCAGTCTTCGAATAGGTTATGGAATTGCTAAAAAAGAGATTATCTCAGAAATGAACAGAATTAGAGAGCCCTTTAATACAAACACCATAGCTCAAATTGCCGCAGAGGTTGCGTTAAAAGATGAGAAACATCTAAAAAAAGTACTTGAGACAAATGAAAGAGGAAAAAAATATCTTTATAAGGAGCTTGAAAAAATACCAAATATCAAATTTTTACCCACGCAAACGAATTTTATATACATAGTTTTACCTGAAAATACTACATCAAAAGAGGCATTTGACTTTCTCCTCAAAGAGGGAGTTATTGTAAGACCTGTTGGACCAAGACATATAAGAGTTACAATAGGACTACCGAAAGAAAACAGAGAGTTTATTAAAGCATTTAAAAAATACCTTGGAGGTTAAAATATGGATATTATTGTATTAAAACCAGATGTAAGTGAAGAACAGATTGAAAAAATCGTAAAAAAACTTGAACTTAAAGGATTGAAACCCCATATCTCAAAAGGAACTGAAAGAACAATTATTGGTGTAATCGGAGATACCTCAAAGATCACAGAAGATGAAGAAAACGCAATTAGAGCCATTCCTGGTGTAGAGGAAGTATTAAGAATTCTCAAACCCTATAAACTCGCAAGTAGAGATTTTCAAAAAACAGACACTATTATTAAAGTTGACCATCATGAAATTGGTGGAAAAAGAGTTCATGTGGCAGCAGGTCCTTGTGCTGTAGAAAATAGAGTTACTCTAATGAGTATCGCTGAGAAGATAAAATCTGCAGGCGCTACTTTTTTAAGGGGAGGAGCTTTTAAGCCACGTACATCACCCTATTCTTTCCAGGGACTTGGAGTGGAAGGACTTAAGTATTTAGCAGAAGCAAAGGAAAAAACAGGACTACCTGTAATAAGTGAAATAATGGATCCGAGGGATATAGATGTAATGATTGATTATGTTGATATTCTTCAAATAGGCACAAGAAACATGCAGAATTTTAAACTTCTCATGGAAGTAGGTTCGGTAGATAAACCAGTTTTACTAAAAAGAGGAATGTCTGCCACAATAAAGGAGCTTCTTATGGCGGCTGAGTATATTCTCTCAAGAGGAAATGAAAAAGTCATACTTTGTGAAAGAGGCATCAGAACCTTTGAAACAGCAACAAGAAATACTCTTGACCTAAGTGCAGTTCCTCTCTTAAAGTCTTTAAGTCATCTTCCTGTGGCAGTAGACCCAAGTCACGGAGTAGGAAAACGTGACCTTGTTAGTCCTATGGCAGTTGCTGCAGTTGCCGCAGGTGCAGATATGCTCTTGATTGAAGTTCACATAAATCCTGAAGAAGCTCTCTCTGATGGTGAACAATCACTTACACCAGAACAGTTTAAAGAGATGATGAAAAAAGTTGAAGCTGTTGCAAAGGCTTTAGGTAGGGAAGTCTGAAATGGAGGATGGATTTAAAGTTGTATCAATTATTGGAGTTGGTTTAATCGGAGGTTCATTAGCTTTGGCATTAAAGCAGAGAAATTTAACCAATAAAATCATTGGTTATGGAAGAAACGAAGAAAGGCTTAAAGAAGCTTTAAAACTTGGAATTATAGACAGTTACACTACTGAAATAAGAGAAGCTTCCCAGGCAGAACTCATAGTCTTAGCCACTCCAACGAGTGTTTTTGAGAGAATTATCAATGAAATGCTTCAGTTTCTTAAAAATGGAACAATAATTATTGATGTGGGCAGTGTGAAAGAAAGTATCGTAAATACCTTTGAAAGAATTTTGCCAAAGGGAATTTTATTTGTTGGAACTCATCCAATTGCTGGTTCAGACAAAACAGGCTTTGAAAATGCAAAAGGAGATCTTTTTAAAAATGCAAGAGTTATCATAACTCCAACTGAAAATACTGATAAAACTGCACTGGAAAAAGTTTCTAAGCTTTGGCAACAAATAGGTGCTCAGGTTGAGTTCATGACTGCCGAATTCCATGATAAAATTTATGCTCTTGTAAGTCATCTTCCCCATTTAATTTCTTTTTGCATGGTAAATACTGTGGCGGATATAAATAAAAATTTTATAAAATATGCTGGGACAGGATTCAAGGATTCAACAAGAATTGCTAAAAGTTCTGCAGAGGTATGGAGAGATATTTTCATTATGAATGATAAAAATATTTTTCAATGCCTGGAAGTTTTCACAGAAAATCTTGAACGAATAAAAAAAATTCTTTCTCAAAAGGACTTAGAAGGAGTTAACCAATTTATAGAAAAAGCAAATAAATTAAGACAAGAGATTGATTAATATGGACAGAGTTATTAAAAAAGCTCAAACAATAAAAGGAGAAATAATTCCACCACCTGACAAATCAATATCACACAGAGCAATAATGTTTGCTTCCTTAGCAAAAGGAAAGTCAAGAATAAGAAATTTTCTTTGGGCAAAAGACCCAATAAGTAGTCTTAATTCCATGAAATCACTCAGTGTTGAGATAGAAATAACTGAGTCAAAGGAAATCATAGTTAATGGTAAAGGCTTAAGCTCATTAAAGGAACCCGATAATGTTATAGATTGCGGAAATTCAGGAACAACAATGAGACTACTTAGTGGAATACTCTCAGCACAGCCATTCCTCTCTATACTTACTGGAGATGACTCATTAAGATACAGACCGATGAGACGTATTATTAAACCTCTCTCATTAATGGGTGCAAATATTATAGCAAGAGATGACAATAAATTCCCTCCCATCGTTATTAAAGGAGGTCCATTAAGGGGAATAAACTATGTAATGCCAGTGGCGAGTGCACAGGTAAAAAGCGCTATTTTACTTGCTGGACTTTATGCTAAAGAAGAAACAACAGTGAAAGAACCATATAAAAGTAGAGACCATACAGAAAAAATGTTAAAAAATATGGGCGCCCATATTGAAATAAATGATAACACAATAAAACTTATCCCCAAAAAGTATGAGCTTAACCCTCTGGATATAACTATTCCAAATGATTTTTCTTCAGCTTGTTTCTTTATTGCTGCTACATGTTTGGTACCAAAATCAGAATTAATAATTAAACAGGTCAATCTAAATGAGACAAGAACAGGATTACTTGATACTTTAAAACTGATGGGAGCAACTATAGAAATCTTTAATTTAAACGAACAAGCAGGAGAGCCTGTTGGAGATATCTTTGTAAAAAGTTCCTCTGAACTAAAAGGTGTTACAGTCCAGGGAGATATTATTCCGAGATTAATAGACGAGTTTCCAATTCTTTGTGTTTTAGCAACACAGGCAGAGGGTAAAACTGTTATAAAAGATGCCAAGGAATTAAGAGCAAAAGAATCAGATAGAATTAAAACCATGACCTTAGAGTTAAAAAAAATGGGAGTGAAAATAGAAGAATTTGAAGATGGAGTAGAAATAGAAGGACCCTGTAAACTTATTGGTACTGATGTGCACTCTTATAAAGACCACAGAATAGCAATGGCACTGAGCATCGCAGGACTCATTGCAGAGGGTGAAACTAAGATAAAGGACTCAGAATGTGTTGACATATCATTCCCTCAGTTTTATGAGTTACTGGAGATACTTCAGCGATGAAAAAAGTAATAGCAATTGATGGACCATCAGGAGCAGGCAAAAGCACAGTTTCCAGAGAAGTAGCAAAAGCCTTAGGATTTCAATATCTTGATACAGGTGCTTTATACAGAGCAGTGGCATACTATTTTTTTAAAAAATTTTCATCTATTAAAGATTTTTCATCTATGACTGAACAAGAAATTCAGAACGAGCTTAAAAATATAACAATTAATTATCATAATGGTAAAATTTTTCTATCAGATGAAGATGTATCCGATCTAATTAGAGACCCAAAAATTGGAGAAATAACTTCACAGCTTTCTACTCTAAAAATTGTTAGAAATTATCTAATGCCTTTGCAGAGAAGTTTTGCCGAAAAAGAAAATACTGTTGCTGAAGGTAGAGACATGACAACAGTCGTTTTTCCTGATGCATGGAAGAAATTTTATCTTGATGCATCACCAGAGATAAGAGCAAGGAGAAGATTTGAACAACTTATTAGATTGGGTAAAAATATAACCTTTGAAGAGGCATTAAAAGATGTAATAGAGAGGGACAAAAGAGATAGCTCTCGGGAGAATGCTCCTTTAAAAATCAGTAATGATGCTTTTTATATTGATACATCAGAGCTTACACTACAAGAGGTTATAGAGATTGTTTTAAAAAAAGTTGCAGAGGATGCCTAATATCATGTATTATCAAAAACAATATGAAAAAAAATATTGTTCTTGTTGAGGGTGCGGGTTTTTGTTTTGGGGTAAAAAGAGCAATTGATATCGCCTTTGATGTTGCTCAAAAGCATAAAGATAATGTTTTTACCTTGGGTCCCATAATTCATAATCCTCAAGTTGTAGAAAAACTAAAAGACTTAGGCGTACATCCAATAGATGATATATCTCAAGAAAAAATAAAGACTTTAATAATAAGAGCCCATGGAATCCCCAAGGAAAAATTCAATGAAATAAAAAAACTTGGATGTGAAATAATTGATGCTACCTGTCCATTTGTAAAAAAAGCTCAAAATCTTGCTGAAAAATTAGCCTCTGAAGGTTATCAAGTTTTGATCATTGGAGACAAAAAACATCCAGAAGTTAAAGGCATATTAAGCTATGCAGGAGAAAAGGCAGTTGTAATTGAAAAAGAAAATAACCAATTTGATAAAGATGAGAAAATTCCTTCCCTTGACAAAAAAATTGGTATAATTCAACAAACAACCCAACCATTGCACAAGGCTAAAGAGATAATGAATAGAATTATTAACTCTCTTTCCGAATTTGAGGAAATAAGAATTTTTAATACTTTATGTAATTTTACATCAAAAAGGTTGGAAGAGACAAAAAAGGTTGCCAAAGAGGTTGAACTCATGCTGGTTGTAGGAGGTAAAAACAGTGCAAATACAACTCAACTTGCCAATCTATGTAAAGAAATTGGAGTAAAAACATATCATATTGAAGATGCTCAGGAAATTAAGATAGAATGGTTTAGTTCTGCAAAAAAAATTGGAGTTACAGCAGGAGCATCAACACCACAGTGGATAATAGATGAAGTTATTGATAGAATTAAAAAGTTTACAAATTAAGGAGGAACAGGGCCATGCAGAATCAGATAAGTGACAAGCAAGACTTGGAAAGTCTTTATGAAGGAACACTTTCTCATTTAGAAAGAGGAGAGATTATAAAAGGCAAAGTAATGGGTATAAGAAATGATGGTGTAATAGTAGATGTAGGATATAAATTTGAAGGAATTATTCCCCTTAATGAATTTTCAGAAGAAGAATTAAAAAATATAAAAGAATCCGAACAAATAGAGGTATTCATTGAAAAAATAGACGATACTCAAGGAATTATATCTTTATCAAAAGATAGGGCTCTTAAAATAAGGGGTTGGCAAATTCTTATTGATGCCTATGAAAAAGGAATTCCTGTTGAAGTAAAGGTTGTAGGAAAAACAAAAGGAGGAGTTTTAACATCCTTTTATGGAGTAAATGGTTTTATTCCAGCTTCCTTACTTGAAATTAGTAAGCCTAAAAATCTTGATGAATATATAGGAAAGACTCTTAAGGTAAAAATAGAAAAGATTGAGCCACCAAAAAACCTATATGGAACTTGGAGAAATCTTAAAACATCCCTGATTTTTTCGAGAAAATCCTATTTACAGGAAGAAAAGGAAAAAATTAAAAAAGAAATATCTGAAAAAATTAAAGAAGGAGCCAAAGTAAGAGGAACTGTAAAAAACATTACAAACTATGGAGTTTTCGTTGATCTTGGCGGAATAGATGGTTTTCTACATATTTCCGATATATCATGGGGTAAAATCAAACATCCCTCACAATTTTTTGAAATAGGTAATGAGTATGAATTTATAGTTTTGAAGGCTGATACCGAAAATGAAAGAATATCACTTGGATACAAGCAAAAGAAGGCTGATCCATGGGAAAATATTGAGAAAAAATATCAAGTTGGCATGAAGGTAAGGGGTAAAGTAACTAAGGTTGAAGATTTTGGACTCTTTGTTGAACTTGAAGAAGGAATAGAAGGACTAATTCACACAAGTGAACTTGACTGGACTACTCCAAAACATCCCACCTATTACGCCGATGTAGATGAATGGATAAATGTTAAAATTCTTGATATAGACAAGGAAAACAGAAGAATCTCTCTAAGCTTGAAACAGCTTAAACCAAAACCATGGGAGATCGTTTCTAAAAAATACAAGGTTGGTGACAGAGTATCTGGAAAAGTTAAGACAATAACCGATTTCGGAGTATTTGTTAGACTTCCAGAAGGTGTTGACGGACTTGTTCATATTTCTGATATTTCATGGACAAAACACATTGACCATCCCTCTCAAGTTTTTAAAAAAGGGCAGAAAGTTGATGCCATAATTTTAAATCTTGAACCAGATAAAGAAAAACTCTCACTGGGTATAAAACAACTTACCGAAGACCCATGGATAAAAGAAATTCCAGAAAGATTCAAGGTAGGTGAGGTTTATAATGCCAAGGTCATTAAAAAGACTGAACATGGATTGTTTGTTGATATTGAAGGCATTGTAGAAGGACTGGTTTATAATTCAGAAATTGACAAAAATCATCCTGCAAAAGAAGGTGACCAAATAAAGGTGATTGTTGTTAAGATAGATAAAGAAAAGAGAAAAATAGGACTCAGTATGAAAGGAATATATGAGGATGAGTAAAAAACTTAAAATTTTCTTTATCATTTTAGGAACTCTCATATTGATAAGTCTTTTAATAACAATTATGGAAAGTAGCTTGGCTACAGGTAAGATAGCTATTGTTTACATTAAAGGTATTATCGTTGATTCCAAGTCAACAATAGATGAGATTAAACAATACAGAAAAGACCCTTCAATAAAAGCTATTGTTTTAAGAGTAGACAGTCCTGGTGGTGCTGTTGTTCCCTCACAGGAAATATATGAGGAGATAAAGAGAACAATTAAGCATAAACCAGTTGTAGTATCTATGGGTGCTATAGCAGCCTCGGGAGGTTATTATATATCAAGTCCTGCTACGAAAATTGTTGCTAATCCAGGTACATTAACAGGCTCAATAGGTGTCTTAATAGAAATACCAAATATTAAGGGTTTGATGGATAAAATAGGAATAAAATCAGAAGTAATAAAGAGTGGTAAATACAAGGATATCACCTCACCTTTTAAACATTTACAAAATGAAGAGAGAGAAATTTTACAGAGGTTAACAAATGACATACATGAGCAGTTTATCAGAGCTGTGGCAGAAGGTAGAAAGGTTCCTTTTGAAGAGATTAAAAAAATAGCCGATGGAAGAGTATTTACAGGAGCAAAAGCAAAAGAACTCGGTCTTGTGGATGAGTTAGGAGATCTTGAGCATGCTATTAAGGTAGCAGCCCAAATTGCTAAAATAAAAGGTGAACCAGAGATAGTATCAAGGAAGTCAACTATTATATATGATTTATTAAAAGGTAATACCGAATCATTTTTAAAAAGACTTTTACCCTATATTCAGATTTACTACCTTTATTCACCAATAATACAAAACTAATCAAGGAGGCAACATATGAAAAAATCAGAATTAATTGAGAGAGTCTCTAAAAGAGTAGATATTTTAACAAGAAAGCAGATTGAAACGATAATAGATATGATTTTTGACTGCATGAAAGAGACTCTATCACGGGGAGAAAAGATTGAAATAAGAGGATTTGCTAACTTCAAAGTTAAAAAAAGACCAGAGAGGATTGCGAGAAATCCAAAGACAGGGCAACAGATTAAGGTTCCTGCTCAAAGAGCAATAGGCTTTAAGATGAGCAAGACTCTTAAAGAAGCTTTAAATAAGTGAAGTGCTCCTACAGGTTCAAAATCTTAATATTTTTTACAAAAATGTATCCATAATTGAGAATATAAATTTCCATATAGACAGAGGTGAGATATTTTCTATTGTTGGTGAAAGTGGTAGTGGAAAAACTTTAACTGGACTATCAATAGTAAATCTTTTGCCTGAATATATCTATGTAAGTGGTAAAGTATTATTCAAAGACAAAAATATTCTGAGTCTTAATCCTCAAGAAATAAGAAACATAAGAGGAAAAAAAATCTCCTTCATATTTCAGGATACAATGACTTCTTTGAATCCTGTTTTAAAGGTTGGATATCAAGTCGCAGAAATGCTGGTTTATCATTACAAGATATCTAAAAAGGAAGCCCTGGAAAAAACAAAGGAACTATTTCATAAGCTTAAGATATCCCATGTAATTAATAGTTATCCCCATCAACTTTCAGGCGGAATGAGACAGAGAGTAATGATAGCCATGGCGGTTGTATGTGAACCAGAACTTATAATTGCTGATGAACCGACAACTGCTCTTGATGTAACTGTGCAGGAAGAAATTCTTGATCTGCTCTATTTACTCGTTAAAAAAGAAAACAGATCAATGCTTTTGATAACCCATGACATTAACATTCTTGGTGAATATGCCGACAGAGTTATGGTTTTGTATGCAGGAAGAATTATGGAGATTGGTTCAACTGAAGAAATATTTAAAAACCCTCTACATCCCTATACTAAAGCTCTTTTGAATTGTTTGCCAAGAGAAGGCAAAAAAATAGAGGGAATTCCTGGTAGTATTCCAGATCTCAAAAATTTATCCAAGGGATGTGTATTTTATCCAAGATGCAATAGTAAAATTAAAAGATGTTTGAATGAATCTTCTGTTCTTCAAGAGGTTTCACCTGGACATATGGTCAGATGCTGGTTGTATTAAAATTTAATTTTTTATTTTTGTCTTGATAGAAAATCTTCAAGACAAAGTTTCTGAATTTCCTCGGTTACAAAGGTTCCTCTGAGCATCTTTCCTTCAACCATATAAATAACCATCTCTGCTATGTTTGTTGCATGATCAGATATTCTTTCAAGATATTTAGCAATAAACATTCTTTTAATGGCAAGTGGGATAATCTCGGGATTTTTTACCATAAGTTCAAACAGTTCATTATGATTGTTCTCTAATAATTCATCTACCTGATCATCTCTCTTAATTACCTCATAACATAAATCCACATCTTCTTTTACAAAGGCATTAATAGCATCTTCAACCATACTTTCCGTTATTTCAGCCATTTTTGGAATATTAACAAAGGGTTTTAAAAAAGGCTCTTGAGCTAATTCAATGGCTCTCTCTGCAATATTTACTGCAAAATCTCCCATACGCTCTAAATCCGTGCATATTTTCATTGCAGTGGTTATAAATCTTAAATCCTTAGCCATTGGCTGTCTTAATGCAATAAGTCTTATACATTCCTCATTTATTTCAACCTCAAGTCCATTAATAAGGTTGTCCCTTGATATAACCTGTTTTGCCAATTCAATTTCTCTGTCAATTAATGCCTTAATAGCCTTTCTTATCCCTTCTTCGACAAGACACCCAAGTATTAATATCCTTTCCTTTAGTTTTCTCAGTTCATCATCTAAAACACCCATCCCATCCTCCTAATCATTCATTAGCTTATTATACAGCTTGGAAATTTTTATTAACAAGCTTATTTGTTATTAAAATTTATTGTCTTGCCATAAAATTCTTTAATTTGAGGATTTTCTATCTGTTCAATGTATTGAGATATTATTGAAAATCTGTGAGATCGCATCTTTTCCAGAATTGCCTTTGAGTCTTTATCATTTATTTGTCGCAAGGCTTTTACAATCTCAATTAATATGATTGGATCTTCTTCGTGATCAATCATTTTCTCCAGTTCTGGTAGTGCTTTTTTTAATTTTTTTAATCCAATTACAAAAATTACCAGTCTTCTTATTTCCTTAACAGGATGTTTTAGTGATAGTATTAACTTATCATCATAAGATAAAGCATTAAAATCTTTTAAATCATAGTTACAATAGGGACAGATAACTATATTTTCTAATATTCCTCTCCAGCAAGAAGGACAAAAGAAGTGAATCATTTTTATCCAAATCTACCTGTTATATAATCTTCTGTTAATTTTTGCGAAGGTATGGTGAATATTTTTTGTGTTTTATCAAATTCAATTAGTTCTCCTAAATACATGAAACCTGTATAATCTGACACTCTTGCTGCCTGCTGCATATTGTGGGTTACAATGATTATTGTAAGTTTTTCCTTAAGAGTCATTATTAACTCTTCAATCTTAGAGGTTGATATGGGATCAAGGGCACTGGTTGGTTCATCAAATAAGACTATATCTGGCTCAATTGCAATGGCTCTTGCAATGCAAAGTCTCTGCTGTTGCCCACCTGAAAGAGAGTAAGCATTTGCATCAAGTCTATCCTTAACTTCATCCCAAAGTGCTGCAGACTGAAGTGCCCATTCAACTCTTTCCTTAATTAATTTTTTATCCCTTACTCCGTTTACCCTTAATCCATAAGCAACATTTTCAAATATTGATTTAGGAAAAGGATTGGGTCTTTGAAATACCATTCCCACTCTACGCCTTAAATCAAGTAGGTCTATATGTGGACTTGCTATATTTATTCCATCAGGATGAAAAATTATAGAACCCTCATACTTTGAACCAGGATATAGGTCATGCATTCTGTTAAAACATCTTAGCAGTGTGGTCTTTCCGCAGCCACTGGGACCTATTAGTGCTGTAATTTTTTTTGTAGGAATTTTTAAATTTATATTTTTCAAAGCTTTAAATTCACCATAATAAAAATTTAGCTCTTTTACTTCAAGTTTGACATCACCCTCTCTCTTAAAGTTATCCTTTGTCTTAGACTTAATATCTTCCATAGACCTATTTGTTGCTCCTAAAAATAGAGATTTAATGCTATCAATTATAGTATTAACCATTACCATATATATTTTCTCCTCACTTTCTGCCTAAAGTAGTAAGCTAAAGCGTTCATTAGTACTGTTAAAATTAATAATACAAAACCTGCAGCTGCAGCATTTATCTGAAAGGCAGCCTGAGGCCTTGAAACCCAGTTAAAAATCTGTATTGGTAAAACTGTAAAAGGTGACATAAATAACTCCCATGCCTTTTCTGGTGATAAAAAAGGAAACTCTGAAACAAAAGGTGATGGAGGCAGGAAGGCAATAAATGTTAAAGCACCTATTGTTACAAGAGGAGCTGTTTCACCTATTGCACGGGATGCTGCAATTATTAATCCTGTAAGAATACCTCCAAGAGAGTACGGCAATATATGGTCTCTCACTGTATCCCATTTTGTAGCACCCACTGCATAAGCCCCTTCTCTTATATCACGGGGAATTCTTCTTATTGCCTCTCTCGTATTTACCACGATTACGGGTAGCATAAGAATTGCTAAGGTTAGTCCTGCAGTTAGAATACTCTCTCCCAATTGAAACCTGTATACAAATATACCTAATGCTAAAAGTCCATATATAATTGCAGGAACTGCAGCAAGATTATTTATATTAAGTTCAATTATATGCTCAATTTTACCAATAATGCCTCTTTTTGTTGCATACTCTTCAAGATAAATTCCCGCTGGTATCCCTATCAATAGTGACCAGAATATAGCACCAGCCATTACAAGCGTGGTTCCAACCCATCCTGAAAGTATACCAGCTTTTTCAGGAAATCTTGATGGATATGAAACATAAAAGGAAGGATCAACAAGTTTTTCATAACCATCTATAAGTATGTCAATAATAAGAGTAACAAGAAATGAAATAACTAAAAAAAATCCAATGAAACCAAATATAGGATATATTATATCAGCCTTTGAATCAGAAATCTTGTCTTTTTTGTTCATATTGTTTAATAAGCCTCTCTTATTCTTGATCTAAGCCAAAGGGCAATTGAGTTAAAAATAAAAGCGATTATAAACAGAGCTAATCCAACTGCAAATATTGACAGATACTCAATAGAACCATAGGGTAAATCTCCTAAAGCAACTTGAACTATATAACCAGTCATTGTTTGAATGGGTTCTCTTGGGTCTAAGGTTAAATTAGGATACATTCCTGCTGCTATGGCAACTACCATTGTCTCTCCAATTGCTCTTGATGCTCCAAGTATAAAACCTGCTACAATTCCTGAAATTGCTGCTGGAATTACGATTGTTACTGCAGTTCTCAATTTGGTTGCTCCAAGTGCGTATGAGGCTTCCCTTATTCTTTGAGGAACTCCTTTCATTGAATCTTCTGCCATAGAAGCTGTATAGGGAAGAATCATAAATCCAAGAACAATCCCTGGTGCAAGAGAGTTAAAGGCTTCTAAATCTGGAACTATAGACTGAAGAATTGGTGTCACAAATAGAAGAGTAAAATAACCATATACTACCGTTGGGATAGCCTCCATAAACTCAATTATTGGTTTTGCTATTTCCTTTACCCTTACTGAAGCATACTCGCTAAGATATATGGCAATTAAAATTCCAAGAGGAATTGACACTACCATAGCAATTGCAGCAATTAGAAAGGTACCTGATATTAGGGGCCAGATTCCGAATTTTTTAGTGGCAAAAACTGGTGTCCACTCCTTTTCTGTAAGAAATTCTTTAATTGATACTTCTTGAAAAAACTTAATTGAGTCCGCCAGTAAAACATAAACTATGCCAACAGTGATAAATATAGTAATAAAGCCGGCGGTGAAAAACACCGCCAGCATAAATCTATCTAAGATTTTTTTTCGTGTTATGAAAGTTAACAAAATATCTCTCCCTTAGTATTTCGCCTCTCTCTTTAGTAGCTCTTCAACTGTTAATCCAACCTGTGGTTCACCACCAAAAACTGTTCCAACATGCATCTTTTTGAATCTCTCAGCTGCCAGATCATAAGCTTTTGCTGGAAGAGGTATATATCCTACTTGTTTTGATATCTTAGCTGCATTTTTGAGATAATAATCTACAAACTCTTTAACCTCTGGTCTTTCCTTTGCAGCCTTTTCGTTTATATAGATAAAGAGAGGTCTTGAAAGTGGCTGATAGGATCCATCCATAACTGTTTTGTCACTTGGTAAAACACATTTTCCAGTCTTAGGATTTTTAACTGAAAGAGGTTTTACTTTTCCTTTATTCTCAAGAACATAGGCTAACCCTACATAACCGAGTCCACCTTCCTCCTTAATAACTGCGTTCATAATTACATTGTCATCTTCACTTGCCACATAATCACCCCTGCTTGCCTTTGCTTTACCTACGACAGCCTCGGTAAAGTAATCAAATGTCCCTGAATCTGCGCCAGGACCTGCAAGTCTTAAGTTTTTGTCTGGCCAACTTGGGTCAACCTGATTCCATTTTGTTATTTTACCCTGTGCATCAGGCTCCCACATTTTTTTAAGTTGCTCAATAGTAATACAGTCATCCTTTATCCATTTGTTTTTTACATTAACAAAAACAGAAAGAGCGTCATAGGCAATTGGGAGTTCTATATATCTAATTCCTGCCTCTTTACATGCTTCAATTTCTTTTTTCATGATAGGTCTTGATGCATTGGAAATGTCTGTCTCACCTCTACAAAATCTCTTAAATCCACCACCAGTCCCTGAAATACCAACTGTTATCTTTACTGCACCTTTCTTTGCTTTCTGGAAATCCTCAGCCACACCCTCTGTAATTGGAAAAACAGTTGAAGATCCATCAATCTTAATAATAGGTTGAGCATTGACTGTGACAGAAGAGATGAACAAGACTAAGACAGACAAGATAAAGCTACTTAAGAATAAACGTCTTAAACTTCTCATAAACTTCCTCCTTTTTGATTTTGATATTTTTATAGATTTAGTATAGAGGGTTAATGTTACAGTAATTTTACGGAAATGTTAAATTTCTGTTACAAAAAATTGAGGTGTGATAAAATATGAAAAATCAATTACTTAAGGAAGATTTTTATCAATAAAAAATGGATAATTTTAATCTCTTTAGTGTTTATTTTGTTAAATTTTGCCCATTCATACTCTGCTGGCATGATTAATGGAGCTTGTGTAACCTTTCCCTATCCTCTTTATTCAAGCTGGGCAGATGATTATAAAAAAGTCATAGGAATTAAGGTTAACTATCAATCCATTGGCTCGGGTGATTGAATAAGACAGATTACAGAGAGAACAGTTCATTTTGGCGCCTCTTATATGGCACTTAAGCCTGAAGAAATAGAAAATTCAAAACTTTTGCAATTTCCTGCTGTTATTGGTGGGGTTGTTCCCGTTGTAAATATCCAGGGTATAACCTCCGGAAACTTGGTTCTTGACGGAACAACAATTTACGAGATATTTCTTGGTTAGATAAAGAACTGGGATGACCCTAAAATTAAAGCACTAAATCCTAATCTAAAGTTACCGTCAAAACCCATAACAGTCATTTATCGTTCCGATGGTTCGGGAACAACCACTATTTTCAATCACTATCTAAGTGGTGCATGTAAAAACTGGGCTTACAATGTGGGATATGGAACATCTGTAAAATGGAGAACTGGAAGTAAAGGCAATGAATGAGTGGCAAACAATGAGAAGAGAACGCAAAACTCCATTGGAAATGTTGAATTTGCCTATGCAAAACAGAATAAACTGGCTGTTTCAAAACTTAAAAATCCTGCAGGGCAGATTGTGGCAGCGGACTTTGAAAGCTTTGCTAAGGCTGCATCTTCAGCAAATCTTGATACAAAAACTCACTTCTATTCATGGATGACAAATGCACCCGGTAAAAAGGCATTGCCTATTACCAGTGCTACTTATATTCTTCTTGCAAGGAAAAAAACGATATAAACAAGACTGTAATAAAATTCTTTGAATAGGCATTTAAAAGTGGTGATAGCACTGTTAAAAAGCTTGATTATGTTCCATTACCTTCAAATCTAAAAGATAAAATTAGAAAATACTGGAAAACTTATATAAAATAGAATTTTTTTAATGCCTTAATCCCATAATTTTAAATATATGAACCATATCTTTAAGATGGAGTTGCCCAGGCGCAGAAGCTTCACTAAGACTGGCATAGGTTATTAATGAACCAAAAAAAGGATTTATTATTCTTGAAGGAATACCTCTTTGACCCATTCCTAAAACAACTATTTTATCATTTTTATGCCTGATAGTAAAAAAAAGTAATGTTTCCAGGTCTTTTTCTTCATTAACCATAGTGGCTATCTTAATAATATCCATACCAATGTCTTTGCCTTTCTCAAAAATCCTCTCTAATTCTTTCAAAGGAGGTGTATGAGTAAAATTATGATAAGAACCAATGATAGATATATCAGACCCTGTAGTCAAATCTCTTAAATATAAAGCTTCCTTGGAAAAAATCTCAATATCAAAAAAACTACAAAAAGGTAATACTCTTTCATATATATTTACCCTCTCTTTTATCTCCTTTTTACCACCCTCATCTGGTAGTCTTATTGTGCACAGCAAAGGCAAACCAAATTTTCTTCTTGCTAAAGCAAAAAAATCCCTTACATTTTCAGTTTCACTAAACATATCAACTCTTAGTTCAATAATATCAGCACCCCTTAATTCTTCCTCAGAGAAAGACAAGACATCTTTATCTTTAAGAACAACAGCTATGGCAGGTATGTTATTTAAAAACATTTGAAATTTTAACAATTTTGGATTCTTCAATTCAAATAGAAAAGCTCTGAGTCCTGTTCAGAACTCAGAGCTTTTGGGAGGAGGGGGAGGGCTTGAGGCATTTTTAGTTCAATTTTCTATTCATGTAAAGTGATAACTTTCTGTAAAGCTGGAATATATCACCCTTGACAATATAGTCTGTAATACCTTTCATTATTTTAAGCTTTTTAAGATAGGATTCATCCATAGCAGAATAAAATAAGACAGGAATTTTCTTCTCTTTCACAAGATTTAGCACTAAATCGTAAAGCTTGTCCCCAGGTAAGGCAGGCATATTAACATCAAGAAGCACTATATCAGGATTAAGATATTTAATATTCTTTGTTGTTCCAAGCCATCCCACATTCTGAATTACAGTATATCCTACTTTTTCAAGAAGTTCCTTAGTAAATATTAAATCCTCTTCATTGTCATCAATCAATAATATTTTACCCCTATTCATACACTCCTCCTACTTAGCTAAAACTAATTTTTCTGCAAAGTAATCAGGTAATCCACTTTCAATTATTGCATCAACAACTTTTTTAATGTCATAGTTTTTTCTTATAAATTTAACCTTTATATCATGATAATTAATATCAATTATACAGATACAGGTTCTTGAGTCTCCGTCCTTTGGTTTTCCTACACTTCCTGCATTAATGAAATAAAAACTTCCAATCTTTTTAAAATAGGGAAGATGAGTATGTCCATAAATCATTACATCAGCCTTTGCCTTTTGAGCCATTAGAAGAAAAAATTTTTCATTCCTATCCTCATACCAGTAAATGTTGTTTTTAACCGGCGTTGCATGAAAGATTTTAATCTTCCTACTATTAACATTAAGATCAATACTGAAGGGTAAATTTTTCATATAGTCTTTTGACTTTTCCTTTACTGCCCTTTTTGTCCATTCAAAGGATAATTGAGCCATTTTAGCCTGAAAATCATTTTCATACTTGCATCCGCAATGAACTCTGTCATATGCAATAGCTTCATCATAATTTCCCTGAACTCCCTCAATATTGTGTTCAATAAGGAAATCTACAACCTCATTAACAAAAGGTGCATATCCGCCAAGGTCTCCAAGGTGATATATCTTGTTCACACCTTCATCAATCGCAGTTTGGTAGGCAGTCTTCAATGCCTCTAAATTTCCATGAATGTCACCCAATATCCCTAATCTCATCGTTCAAATTAATCTTATTCAGGATATATGGAGTTTAAGATGCCTTTCCCATTCTTCCATGGATATAGCTTTACTGTATAACTTAGCATCCTGTCTATTCATTTTTGGATTTATGTATTTTATTCCTAAATAAGCACACATGAGATTGAATAATTCAGTATTGTCAATGTGGTTTTTTAATTCTGACCCTGAGAATTTTTTTCCGTATACTAAGACAATCTGGTCTTCGGCAGTATGATTTGTTGATGTAAAACCCACATTTCCCCTTCTTTCTTTTGCTGGTTTTACAAGTTTTTCATTTTCATAGTTATAAATACTCTTTGCCAAAATTCTGCCCATTGTAGCTTCTGGCTCATACCAAATATCGTTAATGACTATTTTTTTCTTTTCATTTAATCCCTTATAAATTTCTTCTGCTTCCTCTAATGAAATTCCATGTTGAGTGTAGTTTTCAAAGATTTCTTTTACAGTTTTTAAATCCTGATTCTTCATCTTTCCTATCATGTACTCAAAGGAAGCCCTATTTTTATAATTTAACAACGCCTCTGTAGCATCGTTATATTCAGGTCCAGTGCCGTTTATTCCATAACCAGAGTTTCCATGATCTGATGTAACTATTAGCATTACATCAGGATTTTTGTTAATAAAATCCATCACTACTCCGATGGTTTTATCAAGCTCATAGCAATCCATCATTGCAGCATAGGCATCATTGGCATGACAGGCATGGTCAATCCTTCCAGCCTCAATTTGAAGAACAAAACCCTTTTTATTCTTAGCTAATTTATTAAGAGCTACTGCAGTCATCTCTGGTAAAGAAGGTTGTTTTTGGCTTAATTTTTGATCATTTAATCTGTCAACAAAGTAACCCATATGCGAAGAACTGAAAACTCCAAGAATAGGGCTTTGATCAGAGATACTACTTAATAAATCCTCCTTAGACTTAACTACTCTGTAACCTTTTGATGCAAACATTCCATAGAGGTCTTTTTTGTCTTTACGCTTCTCAGCATTAAAAAATCTATCACCTCCTCCCATTGCTACATCTAAGTTAGAATTTAAAAGGTCAATGGCAATATTTTCCTCGTCATCTCTGTTTAAGTTATGACTATACCATGCTGCAGGTGTGGCATGAGTGACTCTTGTGGTGGTTATAAATCCACAAGACATTCCTTTTTCTTTTGCAAGTTCAAATATGGTTTTTAAGTGTCTTCCATCAGGTAAAGCAGAAAGACTTCTGTTAAATGTCTTTGAACCAGTTGCCCAGGAAACAGAAGCTGGAGCAGAGTCAGTAACAACTGAAGAAAGAGAGGAAGTATTTTGAAGTAAAAGTTTTGTTTTAGAATCCTTAAAAAGCATTGATAGATTACTTTTTTCTTGAAATTTCATCTCCATAAATTCATTCATTGCTTTTATTACTCCAAGTGGCCAGCCGTCACCTACTATGAATATTACTCCCTTCGCTCCTTTAGCTTGTTTTGAATCCATAACCTTAGCAAAAATCTCTTCAGATGAAGCAATTAGAGTAATAAAACTTGCAAGAGAGACTTTTAAAAAATGTCTTCTTTCCATCTTTTTCTCCTTTAACCTGTTATTACTGTTTTAAGTCTATTAAAGACAACCTTAAGGGAAGAATTACTTTCATATGGTTTGATTACTGTATTTTTTCCTATTATATATAAATTATCTCTCCAATTGATTTTACAGCTCAATAAAGGAACAAACCATATAATGGCTGTAATTAAATCCTTTAGAGGAATAAGCAATCCCGATAGTCCAATGGGAGACTTAATTAATCTACTTATGTATAAATCAAAGGCAATTTTTATTGTCACTACTAATATAAATGCTGTCATGGAAATCTTTGAGAAGCCTTCCAAAACTGGAATTAAAGAGGATACAAAAACAGGATTACTAAGAGGCTCACTAAAATACTTCAAACCAGCTATTTTCCATCTTATCTTTGCCCATCTTGTATGTCTATTAAGGAATTTATTCATTGACCAGTACTCATTTATATTTCTAATTGTATAGCTACAGAGAACAACTCTCTTGCCTTTTTGGTGCATTAGTTTTCCTATAAGATAATCCTCTGCTAAAACATCTTTAACTGCATTGAAACCACCTATTTCTTCAAAATCACTCTTTCTCATGAGCATTGACTTACCAATACTACATGGCATCTTAAGAAATTTATCAAGAAAGCATACACTGGTAATTACAAAGGAGTTTAACTGAAGATTTTCAAGTTTAGCACCCAAGGTTTTACCTCCATGTCCTACAATGAGATTGGTGACAAGTCCAGTGTCCGATGTCATGGAGGAAACCGTTTTCTTTAAATAGTCAGGTTCAACATAGACATTGCTATCACTTATAAGAAAATAATCATATTTTGACTCTTTGTAGGCAGAAATCATATTCTTTACCTTTGGATTCAGGGCATTATACGAACTGTCAATAACTATCTTTACAAGTTCAGGATATTTATTTCTTACTTTTTCAGCAACTCTGTAAGCAGGATCATTGCGATCCTGCAATGAGAATATAACTTCATATTCGGGATAATCCTGTTTACAGAAGCTTTCAAGATTATCAAAGAGATTGTCATCAAGACCTTTTAAAGGTTTTATTATTGATATAGGAGGGAAATTGGTAAGACCATAACTTTCACTGAGCTTTCTCCTTAATGCTAAAATTTGTACAAAATAAACAGTCAAGCTTAAGAAAACAAGACATAAAACTATCCATAAAATCATCACTACCCCCTGAAAAGTGTTATTGCTACGCCTTTATTATTTTTGATACAGTTTTTTATTGAAACTACGTTTTTATCACAATTAAGTAATGTTTTCCATGAATAAAGATGTCTTGCTTTGTGAAAATCACTATTAGCTATATAGGGATATTTTTTCAGACTAACCACATTGAATACATCGTCTCTGTTAGCAATTTCCCATGCATCTATGTATTTTCCATATTTGTTTCTATTTTTCCATAAATATAAAGTATTGCGAATCTCTCCTTTTATATGATGAGGATGACAGGCAACTACCAAGGCATTCTGTTTTTTTGCCTCAAGAAATATTGTTTCATATGATGCACAGGCAGGAATAAAGTCTTTTATATCAATTATTAGGATATGGGCTGATTTTTCAGAGGAAAGATAGTTTTTACTTATCTCTACACCTGGAATCACAATCATTCCATATTTTTCTAATGCTCTTTTAGCCTCATATCTTATGTTTTCTATATATTCATTGAAATTTTTTTCAGTAACTGTAAATCTAAACTTGTAAGCAAACTTTCCTATCATACTATCGCCATTTACTACATGATCTGTTATTGCTATAACATCAAAACCTGCTTGCCCAAATAGATCAACGACCTTTCTAAGTTCCATTGAACCGTCTGAATATTTGGTATGGATATGAAAGTCACATAAAAGCATATTTTTTATTTAAATAATAGACCTAAGAGGTTACAGAAAAGTTAAAATAATTTTAAATTTCTGTTAAATTTTTAGTTAAAGTTTAACAAGATTTTAACAATTCCTTAATTTTTATGTAACAAAGTTATGTTAAAATCTTACTTAGGATAAATTCATTGGAGGATAGATAGTGTTACAAACAGAGCATAGTGTTGATAATCACAAGTCCATAGAGTCACTGTATTCAGAACTTACAGTTTATTTTCAGCCAATATTTTCATCAAAAGAAGGTAAAATTTTTGGCTATGAATCTTTAACAAGGCATAAATCAAAAGACTTAAATATAAAGAATCTCTTTCTAGAGGCTAAAAAAAATGGCTCAATCTTCATACTTGATATGATTGCAAGAAGAAACTCAATCAAAGAAGCCTCAAGACAAAATCTTGAAAGTTATCTTTTCATTAATATTTGTCCAGAAACCCTTTTTTATCCTCAACACGAAATAGGTATAACTGATAAATTTGCAGAAGAGTTCAATTTTCCAAAAGAAAGAATAGTCCTTGAAATAACTGAGCAGTCTGCAATTGAAAACTATAAGATTTTTATGAAATCAGTATCTTACTACAAAAGTAGAGGTTACAAAATAGCTATAGATGACTTTGGAGCAGGCTTTGGAGGTCCCAAACTTTTAAGCCTTCTTGAGCCTGATATTGTAAAAATAGATAAACACTTTATACATACCTTTGAAGAAAATAATTTTTCAAAATCTTTCATAGAGTTTGTAGTCACAGCCTGTCACAAATTAAATATAATGGTTGTTGCTGAAGGAATTGAGACGTCATATCAATTAAGTGAGGTTGTCAAGATTGGAGTAGATCTTTTACAAGGCTTTTATCTTGGAAAGCCTGAAGAGAAAATAAAAAAAATTCAAAATGTTAGCAGATGATTTAGAATCTAAATGTAAGTTAGAACCTTCTATTCTTGACTTATCAATAGGAGATATAGCTATCAAAGTTGAACCATTAAATAAAAATTCCAAGATTATGGATGCTTTTCTTAGATTTATGAAAGATGAAAAAATAGGTCTTATTCCAGTAGTAGATAACAATGTTGTAATAGGACAAATACAAAGAAATAGATTTTTAGAGCGCACAGTTCTTGGAAGATTTGGTTATGGTATTCATTTAAATGCTAAAAAGTGTATTTTTGAAGTTATGGAGGAGCCAACATTTATTATTGATTATGATGTAACTCTTGAAGATGCATCAATGATAATCAAGAAAAGAGAAATGAAAAACATATATGATGATATAATAGTAAGTAAATACAATGAGTATCATGGTGTCGTTCCAATAAGTGTCTTACTTGAAGCAATAACTCAGAGATCCTTAATAATTGCCAGAGATTCTAATCCCCTTACTGGTTTACCTGGAAATTGGGCTATACAAAGAGAGATAGATAGAAAAATTAGATGTAAGTGTGAATTTGATGTATGCTACATAGATATAAATCATTTCAAACCTTTTAATGACTGCTATGGATTTGAGAAGGGTGATAAAGTAATCACAAGTCTTGGTAATATACTCAAGGATATAGCAAAAACATCCAATGATGTCTTTATAGGACATATCGGAGGAGATGATTTTATTTTGCTTTCAAAACCTGGAGTTTCTATGACCATATGTCAAAAGATAGTAAGCGCCTTTGAAGAACTCCTACCATTCTTTCATGGAGAAGACTTCATAAAGGGATATTATATTTCAAAGAATAGAAAGGAAGAACAAGAAGTTTTCAAACTTCTATCTCTTACCTGTGCAATAGTAAGTACAGAAACACGAAATATAACCTCCTTTGCTCATCTTGCATCAATTGCATCGGAAGTTAAATCAGAAGCAAAAAAGCTTTCAAGAGTGACTAACAAGTCTATCATATTTAGAGACAGAAGAATAGACAGAAAAGATGAATAAGGACTATATTCTTAATTTATCAATGTTTTCTCATGAACTTAAATCTCCCCTCAATAACATACTTAATCTTGCCAAGCTTATTGAACTTAATCTTGGAAAGCAAAATGAAGAAATGATTAAAAAATACCTCTCTCATATCATATCTCAGGCAATATTCATGAGAAATTATATTTCAAATACCATTGAATTTGGCAAAATACAATCAGGCAAGGAAGAATTGATTATTGAGGAGTTTGATATTTTAGAAAGTATCTATGAAATAGTAGAGCTAACAAAAATTCTCATAGAGAATAAACCAATAGAGATAAGAACGGAATTTGCCTTTGATAAGTATATTGTTCTTTCAGACTCTGTTAAAATAAAGCAGATTCTCTTAAATATATCGTCAAACTCTGTAAAATTCACAAAGGAAGGTTATATTTTTTTTGGCTTGCAAGAGATAAATAACAATGTTTTAATAAGAATTCAGGATACAGGAAGAGGAATTGCAGAAGAAGAATTAAGTAAGATCTTAAATCATCCCTACTATTTGGATATATCTATTTATAAAAATATATGGGAAAGTTCAGGTCTTGGACTTTTCATTACAAATCAATTGTTGAAAATGCTTGGAGGAAGCATTTCAATTAAAAGTGAATATGGAAAAGGTACAACAGTCTATATCTCAATTCCGCGCAGATATAAAAAATCATGATTTTCTATGGGGAGTAGCAACCTCTGCTTTTCAACTGGAGGGCTCGCCTTATGCAGATTGGTCTACCTGGGACAGCATCTTTAATCTTAATCCAAAAATAACCAATCACTATGAACTATATAAAGAAGACATTAGGCTTATTAAAAATCTCGGTGTAAATGCCTATAGATTCTCCATTGAATGGAGTAGAATTCAACCTTCAGAGAATTATTGGAATACTGAAGTAGTTAAACATTATCAAAAAATTATTGACCTTTTAAATGAAAATAACATAACTCCTATGGTCACCATACATCATTTCACCCACCCTGTGTGGTTTATCACAAAATATCCCTGGCATAGAAAAAGATCCATTGATAAATTTCTTGAGTATGTAGAGAGACTCATAGAAAATATTAAGGGCGTTGACTACTGGATAACCTTTAATGAACCCTATTTATTAATACTTGGAGGATATATTGAGGGATGCATTCCACCAGGATATAGAGATCTAAATTTAGCCATAAAAGCATTAAAAAATATATTTATCTGTCATGGACATATGTACGATCTTATTCATCTGAAGAATAAAAATAGTATGGTAAGTATAGCTCACAACATGGCAGTATTTGCACCTTGGATAAAATGGAATCCCTTTGATAAAGTTTTAGCAAAAATTGCTAAAAAATTCTATAACCACTCTGTTATTGAAGGTTTTATAAGTGGCAGAATTAGACTTCCCATACCATTTAGAAAAGCCTTTGAAATAGATGTACCGATCAAGGGAAAACTTGATTTTTTTGGAATAAACTACTACACAAGAGTCCATATGAGATTTAATCCTCTAAGAAAGCTTTTTATTGAATTTAGACACCGCGATATTGATGGACATGGTTTAACAGATATGGGATGGGAGATATATCCAAAGGGTTTAAAAAAAGTTCTAAGATATGCCTCTCAACTTAATGTTCCTCTAATAATAACAGAAAATGGTATAGCAACAAAGGATGACAGTAAAAAAATGAAATTTATTAAAGCCCATGTTGATGTAATTGAAAATGCTATATCTGAAGGTATTAATGTTAGAGGATATTTCTACTGGTCATTGATTGACAACTATGAATGGCTTCATGGACTTGATGCAAGATTTGGTCTTTACAGAGTTGATTTCAAGACATATAAAAGAACTCCCACAAAGGCAGCTGCTTTTTATTCATACATAATAAAATCAAGAAATTTTCAAAAACTCTATTTTCAAAAAACATGATTTCATAATATCATCTTGATGATAAAAATTAATTGGCTTGGTAGTGTGACAATTTGTATGTAAGGTAAAGGAGAGGTGTTCTCCACTATTTTTTAGATTTTGAAAACTAAAATTTAAAAATTTAAGACTCACCCTCCCCATCTACTGGAATATTTTTATCTAATATTTATTATAATTGTGGAATTTTTACTCCCTATGCCCTCAATATTACTCTTCTACATATGGTATATTTACCTTATATTTAGACTTTCCCTTTCTTCTCATTTTAATTTCTTACATACTGCCATTATTTCAAGTATCTGCCTAAATAAGTTGTATTTAAAAAATGCTTTCCTTTGTTTTATCTATAACTATAAGTCTGTTAGAGAGAACCATAAACTTCTTTGCAAGGTATTCTGAAAGTTCTGAAATATTTGTGTCTTCCTATCTACCCAGTGTGCATAAAACTGTATGCCTTGATTCTCTCTTTTCTTCTCTTTATGAATAAACAAGCTAAAGACAGGTTATAGTTTTTCCTTTAGTCTTACTTTGTAGTTAAATCCTAAAATAAAGTTAAAATATGTGCGACATTAGATATAGTAACCAAACATCTATTACTAATAACTTGATTCAATCCAATTAAACCTCTTATATTAAAATTATGTTGTTTACTGTTGAAGTAATAGAAGAACTTCAAAAGGTTGAACCTCAACTTAGAGATGTCTTTATTAAAGTTTTCAAGGCTATTGAAAAGACGATTGGAGAAGTAGTAAAGCGAGAGGACTTTATTGAGCTTAAGAGAGAAGTTCAAACTTTAGCTACTTTTGTTAAAGAACTTGCAGAAGCACAAAAACGCACTGAAGAAAGAGTAAGTCGTTTAGAGACTGCATTGGCTGAACTTGCAGAGGCACAAAAACGCACTGAAAAGGCTATAGAAGAGTTAACCCACGCATTAAAGGAAACAAGACAAATGGTAGGCAATCTATCTGACACAGTTGGATATACTCTTGAAGACAGAGCAATGAAGGCTTTACCTGCAATATTATTTGAGAGATTCGGTATAAAGATAAAAGGAAGACTTATAAGGAAGTATATTCAATACAATGGCAAATACAATGAGATTAACATATATGGAGAAGGAGAAAGACAGGGGCAGAAAATAACAGTGATAGGAGAGGCAAAATCAAGGCTTTCTAAGAGCAATATAGATAATCTTATAAAGCTAATAGATAGACTTCAAAGGAAGGGCTTAATAAGTGGAGAGATATTTCCCATTGTAGTGACATATACTGTGACACCAGAAGCAGAGCAGTATAGTTTTAGTAAAGGTGTGCATGTAATCTGGTCCTATGAGATATAATCTACCTGTTATTTTGTTAATCTTTAAATATATTAAGTTGTTTTAATACGCCTTAAATTGATAGCGATTGAATTATAACAGGATAAAAAACTTTTTCTTTAGATACCCCCAGGTTTGCCTGATGTTTTTTGCTCTATATAATGTTAAGATAATCAAGCCCTTGGCAAAAAGACAATATGTAATTCAATTTGAAATTGATTATCTTTGAATTTTTTTAAATAGGTAAAAGGGAGAATCTTCTCCCTTTTACCTTAGGTTGAAATATTAGTCTTTATTTTGGTATAAGCTTTGTTGCAAGCTGAATTCTTATTGTCGCCCTTTCAAGAGCTGCTTGTGCTCTTGCATAATCAATATCAGGCTCTCCAGCCTCTGCTCTTCTAATTCTCTCCTCTGCACGTGCTAAAGCTGCCTTTGCTCTTTCTATATCAATCTCCTCAACTCTCTCAGCACTTCCAACCAGGACTAATACTCTATCATTTAAAACTTCGCAATAACCTCTATTAACAAAAAGATAATTCATCTGTCCATTCTTTTTGTATGAGAGAGAACCAATTCTTATTGCTGTCATAAAAGCACAATGACCTGGAAATACTCCAAAATCTCCCTCCGCCCCTGTAGTATAAACTTCATCAACTTCCTCGTTTAATACTTCACCATAAGGAGTTATAACTTCTAACTTCAATTTATTCTCCATTCTGCACTCCTTTAATTAAATCTGTCTTGTATATCCCATCTTCTTAGCTTTCTCCTCAACCTCTTCAATAGGTCCAACCATGTAAAATGCCTGCTCTGGCAGGTCATCATACTTTCCTTCAAGAATTGCTTTAAAGCCCTTTATTGTGTCTTCAAGTTTGACATATCTACCAGGTGTTCCTGTAAATGTCTCTGCCACATGGAATGGCTGACTGAGGAATCTCTGGAGTTTTCTCGCTCTTGCAACAGTAAGTTTGTCATCCTCAGAAAGTTCTTCTATACCAAGAATTGCAATAATGTCCTGTAATTCTTTATATCTCTGAAGAACTGACTGAACACCTCTTGCTACCTGATAATGTTCATCACCGACTACTCTGGGGTCAAGGATTCGGCTTGTGGAGTCAAGTGGATCAACTGCAGGATATATTCCAAGCTCTGCAATCTGACGGGAAAGAACGACAGTTCCGTCAAGATGTGCAAAGACTGCAGCAACTGCAGGGTCTGTTAGGTCGTCTGCAGGAACGTAAATTGCCTGCATGGAGGTGATGGAGCCTTTTGCTGTTGTGGTAATTCTTTCCTGCAAAGCACCCATTTCTGTGGAAAGTGTTGGCTGATAACCAACTGCTGACGGCATTCTACCAAGAAGTGCGGAAACCTCAGAACCAGCGAGGGTATATCTAAAGATGTTATCTATGAAGATAAGAACGTCCTGTCCTTGATCTCTAAAGTATTCAGCAACAGTCAAAGCTGTAAGTGCTATTCTTGCTCTAACCCCTGGTGGCTCATTCATCTGCCCATAAACAAGAGCAACCTGAGGTAAAACTCCAGAATGCTTCATTTCAAGATAAAGGTCATTTCCTTCACGGGTTCTCTCTCCAACACCTGCGAAAACAGAGACACCACCATGTTTCATGGCAATGTTATGAATCATTTCCATGATAACAACTGTTTTACCAACACCTGCGCCACCGAACATTCCCATCTTTCCACCTCTAACAAAGGGAACAAGCAAATCAAAAACCTTAACGCCTGTCTCAAACTGTTGGGTAGTTGGAGATTGTTCTGTAAATTCAGGAGCTACTTTATGTATGGGATACATTTCCTGGGCCTGAATAGGTCCCTGTTCATCAACAGGTTCACCAATAACATTAATAATTCTTCCAAGTACAGGTTTTCCAACTGGAACCTTAATAGGAGCACCGGTATCAACAACTTTCATACCTCTTACGAGACCATCGGTAGAACCCATGGCAATTGTTCTTACTCTGTTTTCTCCAAGATGCATGGCAACTTCAAGAGTAAGATGAATCTCTGGAATACCCTTTGATGGATCGCCAGGTTCATCTATTCTTAACGCATTTAAAACTTCTGGCAACTGTCCTTCAAATTCACAGTCTACAACTGTTCCTATGACCTGTGCTACTTTGCCTACATTCATAATTTGAAACCTCCTTTATTCTTTTTTAAAATTTTATCATTCATTTTGTTTTAAAGCCTCAACACCACCAACAATATCCATAAGTTCTTTTGTAATTGATGCCTGTCTTACCTTGTTGGCTACTAAGGTAGTCTTCTTAATCAACTCATCACAGTTCTTTGTTGCATTGTCCATTGCTGTCATTCTTGCTGCTTCCTCTGCTGCCTGAGACTCAAGCAAAGCTCTGTAAACCTGAATTTCTATATAGATCGGAAGAAGCATTGCAAGTAATTCAGGTGCTCTTGGTTCGTATGTAAAGGGAATAAATACAGGCTGTTCTGTAGGCTCAGAGGCTATTCTTCCAATAGGTAAAATTCTATTAACTACAACCCGCTGAGCTATTACAGATTTGAACTCATTGTAAATAATTAATATCTCATCCACCGCTTCGCTTACATAGGAATTAATCATTTCCTGGGTAATAACTTGAGCATGAGCATATTGAAGCTTTCCAGAAATTCCTGTCCATACATTTTTGAGTGAAATATCTCTTCTTTTAAAATAATCTCTTGCTTTTCTGCCAACAACTGAAATTATTACATTTAATCCTTCTTTCTTTAACCGTTCTATTTCTTTTGTAGCAACTCTAAGGATATTGGTATTAAAAGCTCCACAAAGTCCTTTATCGGATGTGATAATTAGAATTTCTACATTTTTTATAGGCCTTCTTAAAA
This sequence comes from Thermodesulfovibrio sp., assembly GCA_025060625.1. GTDB lineage: Bacteria > Nitrospirota > Thermodesulfovibrionia > Thermodesulfovibrionales > Thermodesulfovibrionaceae > Thermodesulfovibrio. The sequence continues at coordinate 5,958 of JANXBR010000005.1, read as the reverse complement.
GCAAAGGTGGAACATCTCCTCTTGCCTCAACTGCTCCAGCAAGATCTGACAAAACCTGTTGCATCTTTGTAGCATAAGGTCTATACCTAAGCATACTGTCTTGAACTTTACGGAGCTTAGCCGCTGCCACCATCTTCATGGCAGAGGTTATTTTCTTTGTTCCTTGTATTGCCTTTATCTTCTTTCTTATATCTCTTAATGTTGGCATTTAACAGCTCCTACCTTCAGAATTTTTATATATTAAGGCTGAAATGTCTTCTTAAACTCTACTATTGCATCTGTGATTTTCTGTCTAAGTGTATCATCAAGCTCTTTCTTCTCTCTTATTTCCTTTCTGAGGTCTTCTTTTTGGCTTCTAATAAAGCTTAAAAAGCCTTGTTCAAAAGCCTTGATTGCTGAAACAGGTAGTTCATCAAGATGCCCCTGTGTTCCTGCGAATATCAATATAATCTGGTCTTCAACTGGCATTGGCACATACTGGTCTTGCTTGAGTAGCTCAACCATTCTCTGTCCTCTCTCAAGCAAAGCTCTCGTTGCCTTATCAAGGTCTGCAGCGAACTGAGCAAAGGCTGCAAGCTCTCTATACTGAGCAAGGTCAAGTCTTAACATACCTGCAACCTGCTTCATTGCTTTAATCTGAGCTGCACCACCAACACGGCTAACTGAAAGTCCTACGTTAATGGCTGGACGAACACCTGCATAGAAAAGCTCTGGTTCAAGATATATCTGACCATCTGTGATTGAAATAACATTTGTTGGAATATATCCAGAAACATCACCTGCCTGTGTTTCAATAACAGGCAATGCAGTGAGTGAGCCTCCACCCTCGGCATCGGAGAGTTTTGCAGCTCTTTCAAGCAATCTTGAATGGAGATAGAATACATCACCAGGATAAGCTTCTCTACCAGGTGGTCTTCTTAGAATAAGCGAGACCTGTCTGTATGCGTATGCCTGCTTTGTAAGGTCATCATAGCAGACTAAAGCATGCATTCCTTTGTCTCTAAAATACTCACCCATTGCACAGCCCACATATGGTGCAATATATTGCATTGATGCAGGCTCAGAGGCTGTTGCAGCAACAACTATTGTGTGATCCATTGCACCATACTTCTTAAGAGTTTCAACAACCTGAACAACACTCTGACGACGCTGTCCGCATGCAACATATATACATATACAATTTTGTCCTTTTTGATTGATTATTGTATCAAGCAATATAGCGGTCTTTCCTGTCTGACGGTCACCAATAACAAGTTCTCTTTGACCTCTTCCTATTGGAATCATTGCATCTATTGCTTTAATACCTGTCTGAAGAGGCTCTTTAACAGGCTGACGTTTAATAATTCCTGGTGCTATTACATCAACCTTTCTTGAAGCCTTTGCATTAATTGGACCTTTACCGTCAATTGGAATACCAATAGCATTAACTACTCTACCGATAAGTTCCTCTCCAACAGGTGTTTCCATAACTCTTCCTGTTCTCTTGACAATGTCACCCTCTTTAACGAGTCTGTCATCACCAAAAAGAATGGCACCTACATTGTCCTCTTCAAGGTTAAGAGCCATTCCATAAACACCATTTGGGAGTTCTAACATCTCAGATGCCATACAATTGTCCAATCCATAGATTCTTGCAACACCGTCACCGATAGAGGTAACTATTCCTACCTCGCTGACATCAGCTTTTTTCTCAAAGTCAGCAATCTGCTTCTTAAGGTACTCACTAATTTCTTCCATCTTAAGTTCCATAGTTTCTCACCCCTTTATAAGCTTATCTCTTAAAAGACCCAACTGGCCTTTTATACTCAAATCATACATAGTACTTCCTACTTTAACCCTAACACCACCAATTAATGATGGATCAACCTCATATTGTAATTCCACTTCTTTACCTGTAATAGCCCTGAGAGATTCAGCAATTTTTTGTTTTATATTCTCAGGAAGGTCTACAGCAGATGTAACCACACCTTTTACCTTTTTCTTAGCTTCCAGATACAGAGCATTAATATATCTTACAATCTCTCCAAGTCCTATAAGTACTCCTTCAATACTTAAAAAACTTAGGAATTTCTTAACCTCCTCTGGAAGTCCTAACTTTTCCGAAAGATAAGCAATTACTCCAACTCTCTCTTCATCCTTGAAAGAAGGAGAAGTAAGCATGTTTCTAAACTGCCTTTCCTTTTGCATAAGTAAAGCAACCATTTCAAGTTTAGCCACAATCTCTGGGACCTGGTCAAGATTCACCAGGCTTAAAAATTGTTTTGCATACTTTTTTGCCTTTGTGCCTCTTACCTTTCTCAATTTTTCCGCCCCTCTATTATTTTTATTGATTCCTGAAGAAGCTTTTCCTGTTCTTCAGGTGTTATTTTTTCTTTTAACTTCTGCTCACTCAATTGAATAGCAAGCTCTGCAGCCTCGAGTCTCAAAGCATCTTTCGCCATCTTTACCTCAAACTCTATATTTGTCTTTGCCTGTTCAAGAATTTTCTCCTTTATTTTTTCAGTTTCTTGAATAATCTGCAGTTTTTCCTGTTCACCAATCTTTTTGGCTGTATCTAAAATATCTTGAACCTCTTTGTCCTTTAGTTTAAGCTTTTCCTCTACTTCTTGAAGTGCCTTCTGAGCAAGCTCTTTGGCTTCCTGAGATTCACGAATACTCCTTTCAATTAACTCTCTTCTCTGGGCAAAGTAGTTTTTTATAGGTTTACCCAAGAATTTGACAATTATAAAAACCAGTATGGCAAAATTGATTATTTTAAATGCCCAGTCTTTGAAATCTCCACCATGGGCTGCCTCTGCTGCCATAGCTGAGGATGCTATCATTACTGTCATTATGAAAATTAAAAGATTTATCCTTTTCATATTCCCTCCATTTAAACCTTTACCAGTTTATTGACAATCTCCTCAGAAAGTCTTTCAACTTCCTGTCTGAGCATGTTTCTTATTTTTTCTGTTTCTGATTTTATCTCTGCCCTTGCCTTTTCAATCATCTGAACAGCTTCCTTTTCGGCATTTGATACAACTTCTCTCTGATAAGCAAGACCTTCCTCTCTTAGGGTGTTAATAATCTGCTTTGCTTGAGCTTTTGCCTGAGCTAAATCCGCATTCATCTGAGTGATTGCTTTTTCTTTTTTCTCATTCATCAGCTGGGCTTCCTCAAGAGCACCTTTAATTGTCTGTTCTCTCTGCCTGAAAAGTTCCATCATGGGTTTAAAAAGGATAGAATTAAGGATAAAAATTAAAACAAAAAATTGAATCATTAATACAAAGAACCAATTGTTGAACTCTAACATACCCCACCTTCTTTCTGTTAGATTTTTATGAGATTAAAAACAACTGCAAAAAAGAATACCATACAGCGTTTATTTTGTCAAGAAATTTTACGATTTTAAATTTTTATGGTTTTCTTAAAATTTACTTATAAATCCCTGTGGACAACTACTGGATTAAGAGAAAGGCTTTTTAAATATTCTGAAATTTCTTCTACTAACACTACTGACCTATGCTTACCACCTGTGCAACCTATTGCTATGGTTACATAGGTTCTACCCTCTCTTTTATATCCAGAAATGGCAAAATTTAAGAAATCTTTCAAATATTTTAAAAATTCAATTGTCTCTTTTTGTTTTAATACATAATCTTTTACTTCTCTGTCTTGACCATTCTTTTCCATCAATGAGGGTATGAAATAAGGATTTGGTAGAAATCTGGCGTCAAAAACCAAATCTGCATTGGCAGGGATACCCTTCTTAAAACCGAATGAAATAATTGTTATAGAAGGAGATGTTTTCTCTGATCCATAGATTGAACGAATTAAAAATTTTAGCTGATGAGGATTTAAATTTGAAGTGTCAATTACTCTGTCTGATAAATCTCTAATAGGATATAGTAAAACTCTCTCCTTTCTTATTGCTTCCTGTAAATCTTTATGTAGAGATAAGAGAGGATGGGGTCTTCTTGTTTCTTTATATCTTAAGAGAATGGTATCATCATCAGCATCAAGGAATAAAACCTCCATTCTATAAAGCTCCTTTACTTTTTTCATAAGTTCAATAGCTCTTTCAAAAAATTGCTGAACTCTTATGTCAATTCCAATAGCAATATTCCTTAGATTATTGTATTGATTGAGTATACCAAGAAACTCTAAAACAATAGGAGGTGGTATATTATCTACACAGAAAAAACCAGTATCTTCCAGTGTCCTTAATGTAACTGTCTTACCTGCTCCTGAAAGTCCTGTTACTATTACTATGAATTTATCAGACTTCAAGACAACTATAGTTTATCTTGCCGGTTCAATTAAACCAAAATTGCCATCTTTTCTCTTGTATACAACATTAACATCTCCACTGAATGAATTAACGAAAATGAAAAAATCTTTGTCTAATAACTCTAACTGGTCTACTGCTTCTTCAGGAGACATCGGTCTTAAATCAAACTTTTTATACTTCACAATTCTTTTAACCATCTCTTTTTCTTCGGAGAATCCTGCGGGGTATTTAGCTGCTTCTTTTTTATTTTTACTCTGAATTTTTTCTTTGTATTTTAAAACTTGTTTTTCAAGTTTCTCCACAACCATGTCCACTGCTGAGTAGAGATCTTCAGTTTTTCCTTCAGCCTGTATTAAATGCCCATTCACCTTTAAAAGCACATCTATTTTATGGGTGAACTTTTCAGTGCTTATTGTTACTACTGCCTCCGATGTATCACTTAAAAATCTCTCAAATTTACTAACTCTTTTTTCAATATAATTTTTTAATGCATCTGTAACATCAATATTTTTTCCTCTAATAGTTATTTTCATCATCTTTCCTCCTCTTTAATTTTTTAATTTTCTTAAAGATCTGGGTGGTATTTTGAGTTCCTCTCTATATTTTGCAACAGTTCGTCGTGCAATATCTATACCCTGTTTTTTTAGAATATCTGATATTTCCTTGTCAGATAGAGGATTATTATGATCTTCTTCATCTATAATCTTCTGGATTAAATCTTTTACCAGGATGGTAGAAATGCCTCCGTAATTAGATGAAAGAGCATTGCTGAAAAAAAATCTAAAATTAAATAGTCCATGCTCACAGGCAAGATATTTATTAGAAGTTACTCTACTTATTGTGCTCTCATGAAGTCCGAGGTCTGATGCTATATCTCTTAAGTTAAGCGGTTTTAAGTGGTTTACTCCTCTATCAAAAAACTCTCTCTGAAACTTTACTATACTCTCGGTTACTCTATAAATTGTTTTATTTCTCTGTTCTATACCTCTAAGTAGTTCAACTGCACTCTTAAACTTTTCTTTTAGATATCTTATTTCCTGAACAGGAAGATCTTTCTGAGTAAAGAGTTCTCTGTAAATTTTGCTTAATCTGAGCTTTGGAATTCCTTCATCATTAAGTATAATCTGATACTCACCTTCAACCTTTTTTACATAAACATCAGGAACAGGAACAGAGACGATTGTCTTAGAGAAGTTTCTACCAGGTCTTGGTTCAAGTTTTTCTATTATCTTAACGGCTTTTATAACTTCATCCACGGAAATACCAAATTTTTTGGCGATATTATCAAATTTTTTTCTCTTTATGTCATCAAAATGTTCTTCAATAATAGACTGAACCAAACTATTTTCTAATCCCAGTGCTTTGATTTGTAAAATCAAACATTCTTTAATATCCCTCGCCGCAACTCCAACTGGATCAAATCCCTGAACAAGTTTAATTGCCTCTTTGACTGTTTCATTATCTGCATCAGACATTTTTGCTATCTCATCTTCAGTAGCCTTAAGATATCCATCCTCGTCAATATTGCCTATAACTACTTCAGCAACTGCCCTTATATTATCTGGAGCTTTGCTTAATCTTAATTGCCAGAGTAAGTGTTCCCATAAATCAGAGGTGGTAGAATAAAAAAGTTCAAAAGATGGTTTTTCTTCTATCCCAGGATTAAAATAACCAAGGTCTCTACCATC
>JANXBR010000059.1 GCA_025060625.1 Thermodesulfovibrio sp. | reverse complement strand
TGGGAATATAAAAAAAGTAAAGGAATTTTTTAAAGAGTATCTTCGTAGTAGTTTAAAGGATTGTTTGAATTAGGTTTTATTTTATAGAAAATAAAAAAAAAGCCTGGCAGCGACCTACTTTCCCATGACCTCGCGGTCATAGTATCATCGGCCCTGGAGGGCTTAACTTCCGTGTTCGGAATGGGAACGGGTGTTTCCCCTCCGGTATAGCCACCAGACATTTTTAATGTAACATAACTTTAAGAAAAAAGGCAAGCTAAATTTTACCTATAAATTTTCTTGGTTTTCCTGCACCTTGAGGAGGTCCTACGAGTCCGTCTTCTTCAAGTAAATCCATAATTCGTGCTGCACGATTATAACCAATCTTAAACTTTCTCTGTATAAGAGAGATTGATATTTCACCAACTTGTTTGGCATATTCAATCACTGCCTCATAAAGTTCATCTCTTTCCGCACCATTTAACTTTCCATTGTCTTTCCTTTCAGCAGGGATTTGTATTGATTCAAAGAGACTATAATCTGGACTACCCTGACTACGCCAGTAATCAGCAACTGCCTTTACCTCTTCTTCTCCTACATAAGCACCGTGAACTCTTATTATTTTTACACCTGAAACCATAAAAAGCATATCTCCCATGCCAAGAAGCTTCTCAGCTCCTTGTGTATCAAGTATGGTTCTTGAATCTACACGAGAACTTACCTGAAAAGCAATTCTTGCAGGAAAGTTTGCCTTTATTATACCTGTTATCACATCAACGCTTGGACGCTGCGTTGCAACAACAAGATGAATTCCAGAAGCTCTTGCCATTTGGGCTATACGGGTTATAGATTGTTCTACCTCTGTTGGTGCTGTAAACATTAAATCTGCAAACTCATCAATAAAAACAACAATATATGGAACTTTCTCCTCAAAAGAAACTGCTTGATTGTAACTGTCAATGTTTCTAAATCCTTTTGATGCAAAAAGTTTATATCTTCGCTCCATCTCAACAATTACTTTTTTCAGAGCTTCAGAGGCTTCCTTAGGGTTTGTTATAACAGGAGACATTAGATGAGGAATATTTTCATAGGTTGAAAGCTCAAGAAGTTTTGGATCAATAAGAAGAAGTTTTACATCCTGTGGAGTTGACTTGTAAAGAAGGCTTAAAATCATAGTATTAAGACACACACTTTTACCAGAACCTGTTGCACCTGCTACAAGTAAATGAGGCATTTTTGCAAGATCAGTAACTACAGGATTTCCATATATATCTTTGCCAATAGCAAAAGTTAAGTAAGAGGTAGAGTTTTGAAACTTTTCTGATGCGACAATCTCTCCGAGTCTTACTATTTGTCTTTTTTTATTTGGCACTTCTATTCCAATTGCAGAGCGTCCAGGTATCGGATATATTCTTATGCTTTGAGCTTTAAGTGATAAAGCCAGTTCATCACTAAGAGTTATGATTTTACTAAGCTTTATCCCACTTGCAGGTTCAAACTCATACATTGTAACCACAGGACCTGGATGAACTTCCTTTATTTTCCCATGAATACCAAATTCCTCAAATCTTGCCTCAATACTATGGGCGGAGTTTATAATTTCCTCCTTTGATATATTATTGTCAAGATTTTCAACTTTAAGAAGGGAAAGAGGAGGCATTATAAAGCCCTTTTTTTCTGCTTCAATTTTTTGTTTTTCATCAATAGCCTTAGACTTTGCTCCAGCTTCGGTTTTGAGCTTTAAGTTATCAGCCTTATTTGTAACTTCTTCAGTCTTTGAAACCTTTACAACCTTAATTTCATCATTAATTTCGGGAGAACTCTCTTTGAAATAATCAATTTCTTTTCTTCTTATTAGTTCTGTTTTAATAAGAATAACTGAAGCAAAGAAGACAGAGATCCAAAAAATATAAGTTCCTACAGTTGAAAGATAACTCTCACATAAATGAAAAGCTATCCATGATATACCTTCAGGAAGTTTTTTATAAGTTTCAATAGTTTTTCTTAATGGTTCAAGCATCACAGATAGAGAAAATAGCAAAATTAAAAACCATGTAAGTTGTCCCACTTTTAGATTTTTGCCTGAAAACTTTATTATTCCATAAAAAGCTAAAAATAGCGGTATTAAAAATGTTGCTATTCCAAAGATACTTAATAAAAGATCTGAGAGATATGAACCAACTATGCCTCCATAGTTTGATGGTTTTGATTTTGTAAGAGTTAAAAATGAGGGATCTAAAAAATTGTAACTTAAAAGGCTTACAGAAAGATAAACTGAAAGAGCTATTAATAAAGCAGATTTAAATAAATTTAAAGCTGAAAAATCCTTAATTTCTTTTTTTTTCTCTGCGAGAGTTCTTTTTATCGGCTTTCTATATATTACTTTTTGCCGCATTAGTTTCTAAGAAAATATAACAAAAAAACCACCATAGCTAAAACCCATCTATAGTATATAAAAATATGGAGAGGATACTTTTTAAGAAAACTAAGTAAAAATTTAATTGCTATAATTCCAGTAATTGCAGCTGAAACTACACCAACAATAAAAAGAGAGTAATCATGGGAGTAACCAATTTTTATAGATTTATAAAGATCAAGAGTAGCTGCACCTGCAATTGCAGGTGTTGAAAGAAGAAAGGAGAATTTGGCTGCATAGGCTCTATCAAGTCCTTTAAATAAGCCCGCTGTAATTGTTATTCCTGAACGAGATACTCCTGGAATAAGAGCTATTGCCTGAGCTGTGCCTATTGCTAAGGCATCTGAGAGAGTTATAGAGTCTCTCTTTTTTTTGCCAAATTTTTCTGCAACGAGCATTAATATACCAACAAAGATTAGTGTAAAAACAATAATCAATGGATTTCTTAATTCATTTTCTATGACTTCATGTAGTACAACACCTGCTAATGCAGCTGGTATAGTTCCTAAAATAAGATAGAATAGCATTTTTCTATCCCTGAAGACTATATCAATCCAGTCTTTCCAGAAGCAGTAAAGAAGAGATATAAGAGTGCCAACATGAACGGCGATATCAAAGCTCAGTGAATTAACAGTTCCACTCCAGCCAAAAATCCATGGTGTAATAATAAGATGGGCAGTGCTACTTATAGGTAAAAATTCTGTAATACCCTGAATAATACCAAGAATTATTGCTTTAAAAATATCTTCCATCTAATTTTCTCCTGATTTTATTTTTTATGTACTGACATGATAAAAAAATTCTATCTATTTCTTAATCTACATCGGCTATGTTTAAAAGAACTTCTTATGCTCTTTTCCCCTAATCTCTCAATTCATTAATTTTAACAGGTAGTTTGACTTTAAATCACGTTTTTTATAACAGTTCTTTCATATTAGCCTTTATCTATCAGCTATAAATAAAGAAAAAATTTATGTTCTTTCGTAAAGCATTTTTAAAAATTTTTAGTTTTTTGCCAGATATCCTTTATAATTAATTTATACATTAAAATTTTGCCATGATAAAAAGACCAAATATTATTTTAATAGGTTTTATGGGCACTGGTAAGTCAACAGTGGGGAAATTGGTCTCAGAAAAATTGAGATATATCTTTATAGACATTGATGAACTTATTGAAAAAACTGTAGGAATGAAAATATCAGAAATCTTTAAGAGATTTGGAGAAGCTCGTTTTAGAGATATTGAAACTGAAATGATTAAATTATTAATAAAGAAAAGAGGACAAGTAATCTCCACAGGTGGAGGTGTTGTTTTGAGGGAAGAAAATATGCTTAATTTAAAAAAATCTGGTATTCTTTTCTGCCTAAAGGCTAATGAAAACACAATATTTGAAAGAATAAAAAACTGTAAGAACCGACCTCTAATACAGGTTGAAAATCCTCAAGAAAGAATAAAGAAGCTTATGGATGAAAGAAGGCCCTTTTATGAGCAGGCTGATTTTGTTATTGACACCAACGGACTATCTCCAGAGGAAGTAGCAATAACAATCATTAAAAAATATGAAAGGATAGTTAATGGAAAAGATTAGAGTAGAATTGGGTGAACGCAGTTATGAAATATTAATTGATAGCGGAAATCTTTCCTTAGTAGGTGAGCGACTACTTAGATTTTCTATAGGAAAGAAGGTAGCTATAGTAAGCAATCCTACAGTAGCTGGATATTACGCAGATAGAGTTTTAAACTCTTTAAAAAAGGAAGGATTTGATGCCAGCTTGATTCTTATTCCTGATGGCGAAATTTACAAAGACTACTTCTGGGGTTATCACATATTGACGAGATTGCTTGAGATGGGATTTGATAGAAAATCCTGTCTCATTGCTCTGGGAGGTGGTGTAATCGGAGACATAACAGGTTTTGTTGCATCTATATATATGCGTGGAATTCCTTATGTTCAAATTCCAACCACTCTTCTTGCACAGGTTGATAGCTCTGTGGGAGGCAAAACTGCAGTAAATCACAGTCTCGGCAAAAATATGATTGGTACTTTCTGGCAACCAGCTCTTGTTTGGATAGATGTAGAAAGCCTTGACAGTCTGTCTGAGAGGGAATTTTTCTCAGGTCTTGCTGAAGTTATAAAGTATGGAGTAATATGGGATAGTGAGTTCTTTGAATTTCTTACAAATAATAGGGAAAAAATACTGAGACGAGATAAAGACATTCTTATAGCAATTATTAAGCGTTCTTGCGAGATAAAATCTGAAGTCGTATCAAAAGACGAAAGAGACAATTTTTTTAGAACAATTTTAAACTATGGACACTCAATAGGACATGCCATTGAAACACTTACAAACTACAGCCTTTATCTTCATGGAGAAGCAATATCCATAGGCATGGTCTATGAAGCAAAATTGGCAAATATGCTCGGATTTCTTGATACTGAAGAATTTGAAAAAATAAGAAAAACTCTTAAAGAATATGGCTTGCCTGTTGAGATGCCATCATTTATTGATAAATCGGCTTTTATAAAGGCTATTCTTCTTGACAAGAAAAATATTCATGGGAAAATTAGAATGGTAATCCCAGAAAGTATTGGCAAGATGAAAATAAATTTTGAAGTAGGCGAAGAAGAATTATTGAGGATCATAAATGGATAAAAAAATACTTATAGTTGAGGATGAAAAGGAAATAGCTGAATTAATAGCTTACACATTACAAAAGGAAAACTTTCAAGTAGATATTGCACTGGATGGACATGAGGCAATAAAAAAACTTAAAGAAAAAGTCTATGACCTTATTATTCTTGATCTCATGCTACCATATGTTCAAGGACTTGAAATATGTAAATATATACGAAACAATTCTGATTTAAAGAATTCAGGGATAATAATTGTTACTGCTAAAGGTGAGGAACTTGACAAAATTATAGGGTTAGAAATGGGAGCTGATGACTATATTACAAAGCCATTCAGCCCGAGAGAACTAATAGCACGAGTCAAGGCAATACTGAGAAGATTAAAAACTGAATCCTTAGAAAAAGTTATTAAAATAGGTAATATTTTGATTGATAAAGATAAATATATAGTTACTGTAGGAAACAAACCTGTAAAACTCTCAGCCACAGAGTTCAAACTACTTCTTTATCTTGCAGAAAGACCCAATAAAATATTCAGCAGAGACCATTTACTTGATGCGGTATGGGGACAGGATATTTATGTAGATTCAAGAACAGTAGATGTTCATATTAGAAGGCTGAGGATGAAAATTGAGAAAGATCCTGACAATCCTGAATATATAAAAACATTAAGAGGAGTTGGATACTACATAGAGGCATAGATATGGAGCTTTATTATTTCTTGGTTTTAATTCTCTTATGCCTCATAATCGCCTTAATGATGTGGAAAATCAAAATACTTTCAAAAAAAGAAAGTTTTCCCAAAAAAGAAGAGACTATGGCATCTTATCCTCAAATAATCACACCTGAAAATTTTGAGACAATTCTTAAATCAATTTCAGACGGTATTATAATTCTTGATCCAAGAGGCATTATACTTTTTGCAAACAGAAGTTTTAAAGAATTCATAAAAATTGAGGATACACCAGAGGGAAAACACTTTATGGAAGTAATAAGAAATATTGACTTACTTAATCTTTTACGGGCTGCCATGATAAAAATGGAAGAAGTAAAAGAAGAATTTATTATAAGAAAAGGCGGAGAGGAAATTTTTATATTTGCCAAAGCGATGCCAGTTATTGGACAGGATGGCATAATAAAATTTTTGATTGTTTTTCTTAATAACATAACAAAGCTTAAAAAACTTGAGACAGTAAGAAGAGATTTTGTTGCGAATGTATCCCATGAGCTTAAAACTCCTGTTACTGCTATAAAAGGTTATGCGGAAACCCTTCTTGATGGAGCCATTGAAGATAGAGAAAATGCCAAAAAATTTTTAGAAATTATTAAAAATCAATCGGATAGATTAAATGCTCTTGTTGATGACCTTCTAATGCTTTCAAGAATTGAGTTTGGTGATATAAAGATTGAAAAAGAAAATATTTCCTTAGATGAGATAATAAACTCTGTATTTCAAATATTCAAGGATAAAGCAGAAAAAAAGTCTATTTCACTAAAGAAAGATATACCAGAAAATGCTTTCATATATGCAGATAAAAATAGAATTTTACAAATAATGATAAATCTTGTAGATAATGCCATTAAATTTACTGAGAAAGGTTTTGTAATGGTCAGATTTTACAAAAAAAATTCCAGTCAGGTCTTATCAGTTGAGGATACAGGTATCGGTATTCCTAAGGAACATCTCCATAGGATAGGAGAACGGTTTTACAGAGTTGATAGGGCTCGTTCAAGACAGCTTGGAGGTACAGGACTTGGACTGGCAATAGTAAAACACCTAATTTTAGCACATGGCTGGCAACTTAATATAGAAAGTGAAGTTAACAGAGGGACTAAAGTAAATATCATAATCCCTGAGGGATAAATTATAATTCTCCCAATAGTTTAACCGTTCATTCTTCTTGCAAGTTCAATCCAAGGATACTGATGAAGATTTCTAACTAAAGCATTAAGTTTACCTGAATTTATAAACTCAATTTTTTCATCTTCATCATAAATATTATAAAAAGGCACAGTCTCATAGAGGGCACTGGCAAGATAGTGTTTCAAAGGTTTTAAAACATCGTGAGGTCTTGTATAGAATGGATCCTCTCCCTCACTACAACTCCTACCAAAAACATTAAACTGCCTACATGCAAGAGGTCTTATAGGATATATTGAACATATATCGTCAATTAAAAATGGACAGGCTTGATCTTTCCCATGCAATATAAGAGAATTTTTTATTTTTGTTCTGATGGGTTCCTTAGTTTTTTCAATCACATACCAGTAAATTCCAACAATCTCTATTGGATAAACTGGTATATCACGATGAGTTTTACAGCAAGAACTACATCCACGTTTGCAAGCAAGTTTTTTACCTGATTTTTCGTATTTCTCAATATCCCTATGAACTCCTTCATCCATTAATGCATAAGCCCTTAAAAGCATTGGTAACCAGTAGTTAAGTTTTTCATCTTCAGGAAAAGAAAGTCTGTATTTACTCTTTTTCAATTCTTATTTTTCTTGCTCCTTTCAAACTTTTAAGTATTGAAGGACTGTCAATTAGCCTGCCCACAATATTTACCTCACTGGCAGGTATAGGATCCTCTCCAGTGCTTAAAGGAGTTTTACCAAAAAATATTGCCAAAGCCTCTCCTGGAGGCCAGTAGCCAATGTCTCCTACTTTTACCTTC
>JANXBR010000058.1 GCA_025060625.1 Thermodesulfovibrio sp. | reverse complement strand
TATATCTTTTTATTTTAACTACACTTATTAACTTTTCAAAGACCCCCACTGCGCTATAACTTTCTTTATAACCTATTCTACTAAAAAGTCAAGAGTATTTATGAGTCCATAGGATTTTAGACTGAGGTGAATTCTCATAAAATTTGTAACAAATCCACTCCAAAGGCGATACATTCCCAAGACCACTATGTACCCTCTCCGTTAGTCTACCATATCAAAGACCTCATAAGCTCCCTATACTCGAGAAACTCCTCCTCCAATGTCCTGTTAAACCTCTTTACATACCCATTCCCTCCCTCTAAAACTCACCCTGCACGCCCCCTTATCTCAAAAGGAGCTTCCGCCTTAAACTTACTCCAAAAGTCCCTCCCACTCCTGCTCGATAAATTACTATACCCTAGTAGTCTAAAGGCGACTTCTTTTCTTTGGGATGCATCTTTGATTGCTTCAAGTCTTTGCAGCATTTTTAAATCTTTGATGGGAGATGGGGTTAGTGAGAAGCTAAACATAGGAACACCGAACTTACCTCTTATTTTCTTTGACATTTTCCCTCCCTTATTTGATATTGATTTTTAATTTTAACACTTTTTTCCTTCTAAAAAGACCTTGAACCTATGCATTTTTTATTGTTTTAATTATCAAAGATTTGTCTTTATAAAGTTAGACTATATAATTTTTTAAAATAGAGATAAAAAAACGTTTATAAGAGTGATAATTTAAAAAAACCTTTAAAAATAAAAAATAAGAATTTCCAATTCTTAAATTTAGAAAGTGCTAACATTATTTTTAATAAGATAGAAAGGTGGGATTTATATTGAAAATCTTATACAGATTTTAAAGGACTATTTTTTAAAATAAAGATAAATTCCTGTAAAACCAAAAAGCCAACCTACCACTCCCAAGGCAATAAAAAACTTAGTATACCTTGCAACTAAGGGCTTTTTAAAGTCTTCAACCTCCATATCTTTATCCACTTTAATTTTCATTTCTGCTCTGTGAAGTCCATGTTCTGTTTCTCCTTTAGCTACCACTTTCCAAATTCCTGCTTTATTAGGCAAGAAACAAAAAATTCCGTTTCTGTCAGTTCTTGCTTTCTGAAATATGTTTTTTTCCTCAGAATAGTAAACCTCAACTTCTGAAAAATTCATAGGGTCCCTTTCTGTAAAAAAGAAGCTTATACATACGCTTTGTGAGTTCTTAATCTGATAATTAACTTCATGAGAAAAAACCTTCTGATATACTCCCAATAATAACAATACGAGACTAATTAAAAAAACTATTTTCTTCATAAAATCCTCTCTAATAAAAAATTACTTAAAAAAACTTAAGGAAGCTCTCAGATATACTAAATCTCCCTCTGGATCCTTTTCCAAAGGAACCCTGGTAGTTACGCTTATAATATTTAATCCTCTTCTTAAATAAACCTCGGCTATTCCTTCTTTATCAGTTTTTAAACCTTCTTCATGTGAAGCATTTAAAAATATTGGTGCTTCAGAGAGAACTTTTCCTCTAAGTAAAACTTGAACTTTTATAGTGTCTGACTTAAAGGGGTTATTTAGGGGAACCACCTCTATTTCAGTGCCTAAAGGTTTAGTAAATTTCTTATTCCATTTATTTAGATATTTAGCAAATTTATAAGACCTTCCAGATTCAAGAACATGAAATCCCTTTTCTGAAGCCTCTCTTTTACCAATGTTTTTCCAACCTTCAGTAGTTTTAACCCAATACTTATTATCAAAAAATACCACTATCAATCCTATATCCCTACCCTGCCCCTCAAAGTAAGCTAACTCTTTTCCTTTAACTATGGAGAGTGGTAACCTTTCTCCTCTACTATTTAAGATAATCCACTTCACAACTCTTTTGGGATCGTAACCTTCTGTTACACCTTCATGACCAGAAAAAATATAAAATTTGTTTTCTCTCTTTTCAATCCAAAAATCATGAGCTAAGACAAGATTATTAAGAAAAATAGCACAAAACATAATAAAAATAAACTTAACCTTTCTCAACATAGTATCCCTCCTTCTTTTTATATTTTTTAAAACTCAAATTTTATTCCTAAATGTAGATTCCAATGTGGTTCAGGATTTACCTGTATTTCGTTTCCATTTAACCAAGTTATCTGAGAAGAATACTTTCTGGGTACATAGTTTACTAAAAGAAAGGTGCTAATTTTTTTTAATCTATAAACCAAATTTAGAGCATATCTATCATAAACAGGTCCTTGGAGAGGATTAGAAGAAGTTCCAGGATAATAATATTTTCCTGAAATATAGTAATAATACAAATCAATTGAAAGAGATCTTTTAGGATTGAAATTGTTAGTATATTCCAACCCTAACTTTAATAAGTTCTTAGGAACATCAATTACTCTATCCTGCCCTTTAACTTGAGGATTTTTAACTTTTGCACTAACTAGAGAGTAGCTTCCCCATAAAATAACCTTAGGTAAAATTAAAAATTTAGTCTCTATTTCTATTCCTTTTCTTACTGTATGGCCTATATTTACAGGCTCGTTATTTATTATAGCTACTTCACGTTTCAACTCCGTATCAAAATAATCTAAGGTAAGTTGAAGTTTATTAAAGATAGAGGTAGTAAACCCTATATCCCAGCTAGAAACTTCAGCTGGGTCAAGATTAAAGTTTTTTCTTTGAGAAGGACTGGGAGGAGATACTTCATTCATATAAGGTGCTCTTGCTCCCTTAGACCAGTTTGCGAAAAATTCAAAGTTCTGAATAGGTAAAAAAGCTAAACCAATCTTAGGACTTAAGATAGAAGTATCTCCTTCTCCAGAATTAACAAGGACTACTTTATTTTTAATATCATAATCAAATCTATCGTATCTTATTCCACCGATTAATTTTAATTTTTCTAAAGGCTTAAATTGAACTTGAGCCCAAAATGAATACTGTTTATAAATCGTATCCCAGTATTGAGTGAAATTTCCAGATTTTCTTCTTCTAATAGTAGGATATCTCATATAGTCACCAACGTCGTATTTAAATTCTAAGCCTGGGATTAAACTAAAATTATTCCCGAGTAATAGGTTATAATAGGTTCTAAATCCGAAATTTTTAGTATTAAATACTCTTGCATGATAACTTACAGAGGAAGTCTTATATAAAGGAAAAGCTACATAGCGATTTAATTCTATGTTATTATAGTAGCCTGTAAAATAAAGTCCTTCCTCCTTCTTGGGAGTATATCTTAAAACTAAAGACCAAAGTTCACTATCTCCTCCAGCATCTGGAGTTAAAGTTTCTCTTCTTTTAACGACCCCTTTTTTCAATTCAGATAAAGAAAGATAACCAGGGGCTTCCCAATCTGCATTATAGTAATTAAATCTAAGAGATACCTTGTGTTCTCTTAAAGGAAAAACTATCTTACCAAAGAAATTATATCTATCATAATCTGAATTATCTCTGTATCCATGGGTATTATAATATTCTGCTAAAAGAAAGGAGTGAAAATTATTTTTGTAGTAACCAAATATAGGAACTCCTCGGTAAGTTTCATGACTTCCTGCTGAAACTAAGACTTTATTGGACTCTAAATCTTTGGTAATAAGATTAAAACATCCTCCTATGGAATTATCTCCACAAAAGGAAGAAAAAGGACCTTTAACAACTTCTATCCTTTCTACCATCTCAGGAATAAGCCAAGTTATTATTTGGTCTCCGAAATAAATTGGATAATTTTGAGGTACATCATCTATGTAGGTTGTCACATATCTTTTACCACCTCCACCTCCTCCTAACCCCCTCATTGTAATAGCAGAACCTATATCGCCTTGTCCATAATTTTCTACATAAACTCCAGGAATCTTTCTGAAAACTTCTTCATGTCTTGTAATAATCTGATTTTTTAACTCCTCACTTGTAATTACATTAACTTGAGCTGGAAAGGTTTCAAATTTGATAGAAATTTCAGTCTTTTTTTTAAATACTCTCTTTTCTCTGACCACTACCTCTTCTAATTCCTCGGTCTTAGAAAGTTTAGCCTCCTCTGCTAAAACAAAATTAGCCAATCCTAAGCTTGACATTAAACCCAACACTAACCTTTTTAAAAACCTACTCTTCATTTCTCCTCCTTTCTTAACTTTAGAAATTTAGAAATTGAATTTTAAGCCAAAGTTTATATCCAACTTAGGCTTAGGGTCATATCTTACTACACCACCGCTTATAAACATAGCTTCCGAAACATATTTTCTTGGATGATAAAATAACTCTCCCCAAAAATTCCAATTTTTAAAGATATGGCTAATCTTTAAAAGATATCTATCAACTGGAGACCTCCAGATGGTTCCTGCCGAATTTAGAGGAGTTTCACCTAAATATTGATAAGCTAAATCCACCACTATCTTTTTATCCTTAGCAAAAATGTATTCATATTCTAATCCTCCATTGAAATATTTTCTGGGAACCCCAATTATTTTATCTTCTCCCGGAATAGACGGATTTTTGATCTTAGCTTTAACATAGGCATAATTTAAGAAAAGGCTTAACCTATCAAGAATAAAGAATTTACTTTGAAGTTCAAAACCTTTTCTCTGAGATTCTCCAATAGCAAGAGTTAGAGGACCTACCACTCTAATCTCTCTTTCCATATCGGTGTGATAATAATTAAAATCAAATAAAACCTTATTTAAAATAAAAATATTGAATCCTATATCCCATGTATCTACCTTGGCAGGTTTTAAATTAAAATTTTTATAATCTCTATCAACTGGGGACATTTCATCTGCGGACGGAGTTCTAAATCCTAAACCTTTATTGACATAAAAATAAAAATTTTTATATGGATTAAAGGTAAATCCTATCTTTGGACTAAAAATATAGGTATTTCCCTTGCCAGAATTATTTGGTCTAATTTTATTTTCAATATCAAAGTTGAAATAATCATATCTTAAACCACCTACAATTTTAAAATATTCAATAGGTTTGTATTGTATTTGAGAAAAAATACCTATTCCTAATTCATTGATATGCCAATTTTGAGTAGTAGAAGAAATTCTTCTTCTATTAGTCCAGAAACGCTTCCTATCTCCGTTATCATATCTTCCATCTGTTCCAATTATGACTGACAGATTATTCCAGAAAAGATAGTTATAAAGAAAATTCCATCCATAATAAAAACGCTCATTCCATTCGAGTCTTTGTGGTCTGGGAATAAAGGTTGCAAAACGTTTATGGTCTTCTAAACTAGCAAATAATGTGCCATGAAAACCAGCTTCTCCACCTTTAGGTGAATAATTTAAGACTAAATTGTAATATTCACTTTTGCCTCCATCTGTAGGGTTAATAGCTTGGGTTCTCTTCACAAGTCCCATTTTTACATCATTTAGAGATAAATAACCTGGTGCTCCCCAATCTCTCTTAATAAAAGCTAAGCGAGCAGATAAATATCCATTCCCAACAAGAAAGGTTATTTTATTAAAAAAGTTATAGCGACTATATTCTGAATTATCTCTAAAACCTTCCTTTTCATAGGCTTCATAAACAAGAAAAGGTTTATATTTCCAATCCTTTTGAGAAAAAGAAACTACTGCTCTATAGGATTCATATCTTCCTACCTCTGTTCCAAAGGTAGAATTAGGAGCAACTTTTTTAGTAATAATATTAATTACTCCACCAAGAGCAAAATTTCCATAAAGAGGAGAAAAAGGACCTTTAATTATTTCTATCCTCTCAATCATCTCAGGAATAATCCAGTTAACATCTGCAAATCCGTGAGAGTGAGAATGGTGAGGAACATTTAAGGGAACTCCGTCCACAAATACAGCTACTTGAGAACCATGACTAGAACTGTAACCTCTCATACCAAGCCCATCTGCAATATCTCCCTGACCAAGGTGATTGGTAATCATACCTGGTAACTTTCTAAAAAGGTCTACATAATTCCTAACTGACATTTTCTCTATGTCTTCCTTAGTAATCACATGAACAGAAGCTGGTAAGGTTTCACTTTTAAGAGAAATCTCTTGTTTATCCTTTATGAGCCTCTCTCCTACAACTACTATCTCTTCAATTTCCTCTACGGTGGTGACTTTAGCGAAACCCTGGGGAATCATGATTAATAATAAAATAACACATAGTAAGCTTTTTAATAACATATTCTACCTCCTCCTACTAATAATTTTTGTCATAAACTTTATATGTAGCCAAATAATTTAATTTAACTTTCATAGGAGTTTGTTGCCTCTTTAATTTTTATATTAGGCTTATACCCTTCAGTAGTCTCATCGTGACCAGTAAGAAATGAAACTCTATCCTCTTTTTTCGAACTAGAAATACTTTCCAGAGTCTAAAATGAAACATAGATATAATTATTTAAAAATAGATATAATTATTAAAAATTAAAATAGTTATAAAAAATTAAAAATTTTTCGATATAAAAATGTTCTTTTTTTTACTTCATCCAACTTTATTATATTTTTTTTAAAAATCATATTACTAAATTTTAAAATTGTCAAGATATTTTGGATTAATTTTAAAAAATTTCTAATTTTTTTATAATTTTTACTAATATATAAATATTTACAAAAAAATTTTTTCATAAAATTTTAAACTAAATAACAAAATAGAGCATTCGTACAATCTTTTAATAAAATGCCTCGAAAAGAAAGTAATCAGACTCCTTAATATAAAAAGAAAAGATCTTGTATATACTCTTTTTATGTTATTTTTAGGAAGATACTATTATTTAACATTACAATTTTATTATTGCTAAATTTAAATCATCTTATTTACTTAAAAATAATTCAGTCCTTCTCTTCTTTGCTTCGTGAAGTCCATCCTCAATCAGTATCTTCTTTAAGCTTTCATAACTGAGCAATGTTCCATGTTCTTCCACAAGTTTATCTCTAAAGTGAAAGATATTGAAACCCCAAGAGAGAGACTTTCTTAAGAACACCAGTCTAATTATGTTAGCTCTTTTCGTATCTTCCTCCGAGAGAAAGTGTAAATTTTTTTCATTGTCATTGTTTTTTTTGATTGAGATGCCCCAAAATTTGGACAACTAAAATGTTAGGGTTTTTGTTTTTATGAAAACTTTTTATGTACCCATTGTTGTAGGCCTGCCCAGGAGGAATTACCTCCTCCTCTGTATCCCACCTCTCAATAGGTCTTACGAAAGGCTTTAGATTTGAACCCCGTATTCCCTAAATATACGCTCTAAATGTTCCGCTACCACATTTCCTGTCAAACTAAAATCAACCAATGCCGGAAATACATATGAAAAACACATATCTGTTAAATCCCTCTTCCCTCCATAGCCTTAATAAATTCTTATGATTTACTCTGTAGCCCTTACCCATAAGTCAAAAAGGCTATTTTCCTATATCCCTATCTTCTGACCTTATTTCCCTTTGTTTTTAGTAATAAAAAGTTGAACGAGGGATAGACCATCTCTCAAGTAGATAACTCAGGGAGAGAGCCTTTGGATAGGAGAGTTTTTGGCTGATTGACTTCATTTGAGATATGGGAGTGATCCATCAGAGTTTGTATTTCAAGTTCTTTACATGCTGGCAATTTTTTGAGTCTTGAGTTTTCAGTTTCAAGAGCTTTTAATCTTTTAGCTTCCTTGGAAGATAGACCTTTGTATTTTTGTCTCCGCTTGTCAGGAGTTTGTTCAGAAACTCCGTATAATCTTTAGGTAGCAGCAAAGGAGTTGTTTGGCAACTCAGCTTCAGAGAGGACACGGATAATTTGATCAATTGTAAATCTACACTTTTTCATAATGCCCCCTTTTTTATGGTATTAGGTATTAACTCTGACATTTAATTTGTCTAAAAAAAGGGGAGCGATCCAATTTACCGAGAATTTCCCTCAGTCTAAAATCATATGGACTCATAAATGATTTGATTTATGATAGGTTCTTAGCTCTTGACTTCTTGATGTAAACTTCGGCTGTTGATATGTGCCAGAGAATTTACTAAAGGACCTTTATTTGATAGATTCTAATAGGTTTTTCCTTACCTTTTACAAAGGTCTCTCCAAGGGGAATCACTTCCACCACATCTTTTAATTCCCTC
>JANXBR010000057.1 GCA_025060625.1 Thermodesulfovibrio sp. | reverse complement strand
TCTTTCATCCCAGAGTATCTATCCATATGATCAGGCGTTATATTAAGAATTGCTGCAAAGTTAGGTCTGAAACTCTTTATTCCTTCAAGCTGAAAGCTGGAAAGCTCAAGCACAAGGTAATCTAACTCAATCTCTTTATTTAAAAGTTTTAAAACCACTTCTGCCATAGGATATCCAATGTTACCTGCAAGATGAACTTTTTTACCGTCCTCTTTTAAAAACTCATAGGTAAGAGTTGTTGTTGTAGATTTTCCATTTGAGCCTGTAATGCCTATTACTTTTACTTCCTTTTTTATCAAATGCATAATCTGCCAGCTAAGTTCTATCTCTCCAATCACGGGAATACCTCTGTAGACTGCTGAAACAATTGAAGGAGTACTCAATGGAACACCTGGACTTACAATAATAAGCTCAACATTCTCAAAGGCTTTTTCTGGATGCCCTCCTCCTATTATTTTTTCTATTTTTCCACTTAATTTTAATACTTCTTTTGCGATCTCCTCTTCGTTTTTTTTATCATTTATTATAAATTTTTCACCAAGACTGCATAGTAAAAGAGAGACTGCTATACCACTTTTACCAAGTCCAACAACTGCTACCTTTTTATCTTTCAGATCAGATAGTCTTTTTATTATTTTTTGCATATATGATCCTCTTATTTTTTGAATTTTTTCTTAATTTCTTTTTATCTACCATGTTTTTTTTATTGAGCTTTTGAGATTTCTTGTAGGAAACAGGCATCACAGGCTTTTCTTCTGATAGCTTAACAACTGGTTCTTCTTTGCCTGCAAGCACATACTCTGCTCTCTCTATGAGTTGTTGAGTGTCCTTCCAGAGTCTCTCTCTGTTTGTATCTCCCAGAATGGCTGTATAGACAAGTCTACCATTAATCTTGTAGGCACTTACAAAACAATGCTTTGCTTTTCTTGTATATCCTGTTTTGCCACCTATCATATTATCTTCTTCCCATAAAAGCTGATTTGTGTTTTGGATAAAATGTTCCTTTCCATCCTCAGATCTGACTAAATAAATGCGGGTATGAACAGCCTCTTTTATTAGTGGATAGGCAATTGCATGGGACATAATTTTTGTTAAATCATAAACCGTGGTGTATTGCCCACTACCAGGCAATCCAGAGGCATTTACGAATTTTGTATCTTTTGCTCCAATTTTTTGCACTTTCTCATTCATAAGCTTTACAAAATTTTTTTCACTTCCTGCTGTAGCCTCTGCAAGAGCAACTGCTGCAGAGTTCACTGATCTCATTAAAGCAAGATAGATAAGATCGCGCACTCTGTAAACTTCTCCTTCCATAAGTTTTGGCGATACACTTTGAGTTTTTGCAGCATTCTTTGATATAGTCACTCTCTCTTCAGGATCAAGCTTTTCCAAAGCTACCATTGCTGTTACCAACTTTACTGTACTTGCAGGAGGAAGTTTAATATGGGGATTTTTTCCATACAGTATTTTTCCTGTCTGTGAGTCAACCACAACAGCAGTGGGAGCATCAATATTGTTTTGTTTTTTAATTTCCTGAGCTAAGCTTTCATTTAAGTAAAATAAAATGGATATTAAAAAAACAAAAAATATTAAAAATATTCCTTTAAATGTTAAATGCTTCAATCTGTTAGAATATCCTGCTTTCATAGTATCACCTCAGCTTTAATGTTAAAAGACTTAAAAGAGCCAATATGATTCCTATAATCCAAAATCTTACAATCACCTTAGGTTCAGGCCATTTTTTCAATTCAAAATGATGATGAAGTGGTGCCATTCTAAAAATTCTCTTACCATTTGTTAACTTGAAGTATCCTACCTGAAGAATAACTGAGATTGCCTCTACAACAAAGATACCTCCAACGAGAGCGAGAACTATCTCGTGCTTTGTTATAACTGCAAGAGTGCCGAGAGCTCCTCCAAGACTGAGAGACCCAACATCACCCATAAAAATCTCTGCTGGATAGGAGTTATACCATAAAAAACCAAGACAGGCACCAAGCATAGCTCCACAGAAAACAGCTAACTCTCCAGTTCCTGGAATATAGAGCACATAAAGATACTTAGCAAATACTGCATGTCCTGATATGTAGAGCAGAACAGCATTTACAATAGCTGCTATCCCTACAAGACCCACTGCGAGTCCATCCATTCCATCTGTGAGATTTACAGCATTTGAAGTTCCTACAATAACGAAAACAGCAAAGGGTAGATAAAAAATTCCCAAATCAATAAGCCACTGTTTGAAAAAAGGAATACTTAAAACTGTTGTATATGGATCTTTTGGATTAAAGTAAAGAAAAAGAGTAACCGAGGAGGCAAGTAAAAACTGAGCAAGTATTTTATATCTACCAGGTAATCCCTTATAGTTTTTTTTTGTTACTTTTAGATAATCATCTATAAATCCTATAATTCCAAAACCCAAAAAACTGAGAATCATAATCCACATGTATATATTTTTCAAATTCCCCCATAAAAGCAAAGAAACCAAAACTGAAAGAGCTATAATTATACCGCCCATCGTAGGTGTGCCTTCTTTTTTAAAGTGTGTCTTTGGACCATCATCTCTTATTTGTTGCGTAAGACTCAACTTTTTAAGCCATCTTATGATTGGTGGAGCAATTATGAAAGTAAAAAAGAAAGCTGTAAGTATGGCAAGCATGGTTCTAAAAGTAATATATCTAAAGACATTGAATACAGAAATTTGATCACTTAAACTGTATAGAATCTCATAAAACATTACTGTCTCCCTTCTTTCAAAATCTCAAGAATCTTTTCAAGTTTCATAGCTCTTGAACCTTTAATTAAAACAACCTCCCTACCCATTAGCTTTCTCTTCAAAAAATCTGCTGCCTCTTGAGCATCATCAAAAAAATGACCATTTACATATCTTAATGCATTTCTTATAAACTTTCCCACTCCAATAAACATATCTATTCCAAGTTCTTTAATCCATTGTCCTATTTTTTCATGGGCTGAATCGGTTAAATCTCCAAGTTCCAGCATATCACCTAAGACAGCTATTGCTACCCTGTCTTTTTTTCTCCTTACAAGCTCCTCTAAGGCAACTCTCATTGATGAAGGATTAGCATTGTATGCATCAAAAAATATTTCCACACCATTAATTCTTATTATTTCTCCTCGCATTTTAACAGGAGTAAAACTCTCTGTAACTCTCTGAATACAGCATTTACATATATCAAAAAAAAGAGCAACAGCAATAGCACCAGTAAGGTTGTAAATATTATAGAGTCCTGTAAGATTGCTTTTAACTGGAAAGGTTACAAGCTCACTATGAAAATCAAACTCCACATGATCATTTAGAAATTTAATGTTTTCTGCTCTGAAATTGCAATCTTTGCTGAGACCGAATGTAAAAATCTTTCCCCTGTATCCTTTAAGTCCTTCCATTAGAAATTTATCATCTCCATTAACAAAAACTCCTTTTACATAAGGTAGTATCTCAAGTTCTCCCTCCCTTACTCCCTCAATACTGCCAAATCCTTCAATATGTTCGT
Organism: Thermodesulfovibrio sp.; assembly: GCA_025060625.1. GTDB lineage: Bacteria > Nitrospirota > Thermodesulfovibrionia > Thermodesulfovibrionales > Thermodesulfovibrionaceae > Thermodesulfovibrio. The sequence continues at coordinate 4,643 of JANXBR010000057.1, read as the reverse complement.
ATCCTATATTGGTAATCAATGCATAATCTGGATAGACTATATTGCATAGTTCTCTAATATCTCCATGTCTGTTGGTTCCAAGCTCAAGTACCATAATTTCCGTATTTGCCTCTATTCTGCTTAGGCTTAGAGGAACTCCTATGTTATTATTTAAGTTTCCTTCTGTTTTGAGAGTTTTATATCGTTGTTGAAGAAAATTAGCGATTAACTCCTTTGTTGTTGTCTTGCCATTGCTTCCTATTACTGCTAAAGTTTTTCCTTTAAATTTTTCTCTTAAATACTTAGCCAGTTTTTTTAATGAATCCAGGGTATGATCAACCAGCACTACTGTTTTGTTTTTTGAATATATACCTTGAACCTTTGAGATTACCGCACCAGAAGCTTTAATCAGAGCTTCATTTACAAATTCGTGTCCATCTCTTTTTGAGCCCTTTAGAGCAAAAAAAATGTCCTTTTCACCTATGGTTCTTGTATCTATTGATGCCTCTTTAAATATCTCCACTCCTTTTGATAACAATTTACCTTCTGTAGCTTTCAATAAATCATCAAGAGTAAACATAATAGACCTACCTAAACTTTTTCAATGCCCTCATGAGTATTTCTTTATCACTGAAGGGATAGCGTTCTCCCTTTATTTCCTGATAATTTTCATGTCCCTTTCCAGCTACTATTAAAATATCTCCCTTTTTACATAACCTTGTCCCTATCCATAAACTCATCTCTCTGTCAGGTACCACAATGTAGTTGTCTTTTAATATACCTTCTTCAATTTCTCTTATTATTTGCCTTGGTTCTTCCCATCTTGGATTGTCTGAGGTAAGAATTACAAAATCGCTAAGTTCAGTGGCAATTCTTCCCATCTGAGGTCTTTTCCCTCTATCACGATTGCCACCACAACCAAATACTGTCACAATTTTTCCATTTTTTGAGACTTCTCCTTTAAGCTTTATCACACTTAAAAGAAGTCTTTCAAGAGCATCAGGTGTATGAGCATAATCAACAAAAACAAGAAAATCCTGTCCTTCATCTACTCTCTCAAATCTTCCAGCTGGAGAGGAAGCCTTTAAAAGTGCAGATTCAATTATATCAGAAGGTATCTTCAAAGCCCAAGCAACTGATAAGGCTGATAAAACATTATAAATATTAGGAAAACCTAAGAGTGGAGTTTTGATAAATAGTTCTTTTTTTTTGTCAATATTTATAACAATCTCACTATATTTAAAGTCCAATTTGTAGCTTTTAGCATAAATGTCTGCTTGAGGATTTTCTATTGAGTATAGAATTTTTTTTCTCTTTACCTCCTCTGCAAGTCTTTTTCCATAGGGATCATCAAAATTTATTACCGCTACTCCTTCTTCTCTGAGGAGTTCAGTAAATAGCCTTCTCTTTGCGCAAAAGTAGTCTTCCATGTCTTTATGAAAATCAAGATGGTCTCTTGAAAGATTTGTAAATACAGCAATATCAAATTTTGTGTAATCAACTCTCTTTAAAGCAAGAGCATGGGAAGAAACTTCTGTAATGACATATTCTATACCCTTAGAGATCATTTCTGAGAGAAGGTTTTGAAACTCAGGTGCTTCAGGAGTTGTATGTATTGCAACTCTTTCTTCATTATCAATTAAATATTTGATTGTCCCTATAATACCTGTTTTTTTTTCATATCTGGTCAATATTTCTCTTATAAGGTAGGAGGTCGTTGTTTTCCCATTTGTTCCTGTTATTCCAATAATTTTAAGTTTTTCCGATGGATTTCTATAAAATTTTGAACTAAACCATGCAAGAGCATCCCTTGAGTCATCAACCTCTATCCAGGTTATATCTTCATAGCTGGTGGGTATAAAATGAGTTTTTTGGTAAACAACAGTCTTTGCTCCATTTTTTATTGCCTCGTCAATAAAGAGATGTCCGTCTGTTTTTTGCCCTGATATTGCAAAGAATATGCTTCCATCTTTAATGTTTTTTGAATTATATGTTAAATGCTTTATAACTCTGTTTATATCTCCCTTTACAGTAAAATCACTCCTTAAGAATTCTTGTAGTTTCATTCTCTTGCAACCATGACCTTTCTATTAATATCGTTATCAAAAGTAACAACAAGTCCTTTTTCTTTTGCATCATCTCTTGGAACATTGAGATAAGCCAGAGCTTCATTTGAGATTGCTCTGAATACTGGTGCAGCAACCACACCTCCGTAGTGTGCTCCCTTTGGATCATGGATTACTACTATCATTGCTATCCTTGGATTCTCAGCAGGAATAAATCCAACAAAGGAACTTATAAATTTGTCCTTTGAATATTTGCCTGTTTTAGGATCATACTTCTGTGCTGTTCCTGTTTTTCCTGCCACATTATTACCATCAATTTTTGCCTGAGTAGCTGTTCCTCCCTCTTCTGTAACTTTTTTTAATATATCTCTCATTATTTTAGCTGTTCTCTCAGATACAATTTTTTCTCTTTGTATGACACTCTTATATAAAATATTACCTTCGGGAGAACGAATTTCAGAGACAACAAAGGGTTTTACAAGATAGCCACCATTTGCAATAGTAGCATAGGCTCTCAAAATCTGAATAGGAGTAACTGCCACTTCCTGCCCAATTGGAATAGCTCCTATTGAAGTACCTGACCATTTGTTTGTAGGTCTTATATACCCTGCAACTTCTCCAGGAAGATCTATACCAGTTTTTTCACCAAAACCAAATTTTTTTATATATTGATAAAGTTTTTCCTTACCAAGCATCATTGCAATTTTAATTGTGCCTACATTTGAAGATTTTTGAATAACTTCCTCAAAAGTTAAAACTCCATTTCTATGGGCATCCTTTATTTTTTTACCCCATATTTCTATATATCCTTGAGAGCAATCAAATTTAGTACGGGGATTTAAAATACCTTCTTCTAATGCTGCTGTTGCTGTAACTATCTTAAAGGTTGAACCTGGCTCATATAAATCTGTCAATGCACGATTTCTTATTATAGCAATATTTTTTATGTATTTTAAATTATTCGGATCATAGGTGGGTCTGTTTGCTAAGGCAAGAATTTCTCCTGTAAATGGATCCATCATTATGGCAATTCCTGAAGAAGCCTGCCATTTTCTTACTGCTTCATCAAGATATTTTTCAACAATGTATTGCAATCCCTCATCAATAGTTATAAAAATATCATTTCCCTTTATGTCTTTCAAATTTCCATCAGAGAGTTTTTTTCCTCTGGCATCTACTGAAACTACTTTCATTGATTTTTCTGCTCTCAAATATCGGTCATACTGTCTTTCCAATCCTTCCATGCCCTGTTCATCAATATTTACAAAACCAATAACATGAGAAGCTAAAAAACCATTGGGATAAAACCTTGTTCCCTCAGGTATATAACCGATTCCCTCAATCTTTAAAGCTTTAACTTTCTCTACTACACTATGGTCAACTTTTCTTTCAAGCCATAAAAATCTTGTACTTTTCTCCATTCGGCTCTTTATCACTTCAACATTAAGTTTAATATGGTTTTTTAGAATCTTTAAAGCTTCATCGGATTTAAAAGAGGAAGGGTCAATGAATAAAGATTCCTTCTCCAAGGAAATCGCCATCTCCCTTCCATTTCTATCATATATATTGCCTCTTTTTGGTATTATCTCCTCTTTTTTTACTTGCTGAGTTTTTGCTCTTGTGAGATAAACTTCATGTTCAACAAACATAATCAAACCAAGACGAAAAATAATGGCTCCAAAACAAACTAAAAAAAATATTTTCAGTATTAGAACTCTTTTATCCATTTTTAATTATTTTTTATTAAATCTTACTGTTTTTACTAAACTTTCTGGATTTCCAGAGATATAAACAACCTTTTTTCTGTCTGGAAATACAAGGAAATGACTATCACTATTATGAATTCTTACAAATGATGTTAAAGATGCCTTTTCAGCAAGTAAATGTCTTCTCTCATTAAGTATCTGTCTCTTTTTTTCCTCAAGACTACTTAATCTGTACTCTAATGAAATAACAGTTGACCTTATCCATAGTATAGCAAATATTGCAAATAAGCTAATAACTATTAGTAGGAGCTGTTTCATATTTTTTCACCTCCTCTTAATCTTGCGCTTCTTGCTGAAGGATTTTTGGCTACCTCCTCAAGGGATGGAAAAAAAGGTTTTTTATTAAGAATTTTTAATATTCCTTTTCGTTGGTGTTCTCTAAAGAGTTCTTTTACTATTCTGTCTTCACCTGAATGATAAGATATAACACAAATTCTTCCACCAGATTTTAATAGTTCAACTGCCTGAGATAATCCCTCTTTAAGTTCCTCAAACTCTCTGTTTACCTCAATTCTTATTGCTTGAAAAATCTTAGTAGCTGGATGAAGTCTTCCATATTTGGGAATGTTTTTCTTTATCAAATCTGCAAGTTCCTTACATGTATCAATAGTTTTTCTACCTCTCTGTCTTACAATTTCTCTTGCTATTTTATTTGCAAAAAGCTCATCACTGTAGTCTCTGAAAATCTGAGCTAATCTTTGCTCTGGGTATTTATTCACCACCTCCCATGCTGTTAATTTCTCTGTCTGATCCATTCTCATATCAAGTCTCTCTTCAGAAAAAAAGCTAAATCCCCTATCCATATCTTTAAGCTGAAGCATTGAAACACCAA
>JANXBR010000056.1 GCA_025060625.1 Thermodesulfovibrio sp. | reverse complement strand
TTGCTGTCTCAACAATTAAATCTCCTAAATTCTTTGCAGTAGAGTTTTTAATGTCTTCCTGTGTGATAATCTGAACAGAATAGGGAACATCTCTTTTTGGTTCTTCAACTCTTGTTGCTGTCACAATGATTTCTTCAATAGAGGAATCCTCTGCTAAGGCTAAACTGATGGGAAAAATAAGGAAGAGAAATAAGATAAAAAGTAGCATCTTGATACCTCCCTCGAGGCTATTCAGAAAGCCAAAGGCTTTCTGGCTGGATAGGTCTTCCGGCTTAGGGCTCAGCACCTACTTGCCCGCCTTCCCAGAGACTCTGTCTCCAGTGGCTTTTTCCATAGGATTTAATCCTATGGAATGGGCTTTCGTTCCCTACACGGCTGCGGGGCAGCGGGGGATTCTCACCCCTCTTCCCTTACATCCAGCTGGATTTAAGTATAACAAATTATTTTGATTAAGATAAAGTTCAATGGGATTTTTTCTTGAATAAACCATACTTGGTGGTTTAACATACAAATATGGTCAAGATTCTTGAGAAAATCTTTGGAACAAAAAATGAGCGAGAACTTAAGAGATACTTCAAGATAGTTGATGAAATTAACTCTCTTGAGCCAGAAATTTCCCAACTCTCAAATGATACACTAAAGGCTAAAACAGAGCAATTCAGAGAAAGACTTCTAAAGGGTGAAAAGGTTGATGACCTTTTAAAAGAAGCCTTTGCAGTAGTGAGGGAAGTTGCAAAAAGAACCTTAGGGATGAGGCATTTTGACGTTCAACTTGTTGGTGGAATGGTGCTTCATGAAGGAAAAATAGCTGAAATGAAGACAGGTGAGGGGAAAACCCTTGTAGCCACTCTTTCAGCTTATTTAAATGCCCTTGAAGGAAAGGGTGTTCATGTGGTAACTGTTAATGATTATCTTGCCCGTAGAGATGTTCAGTGGATGGGTCCAGTATATCATTTTCTCGGGCTTACTGTTGGAGTTATACAACATGATGCTTCTTTTTTATATGACCCAAACTACAGAGTTTCAGATAAAAGATTTGATAGACTTCGTCCATGTAGCAAAAAAGAAGCCTATCTTGCCGATATAACCTATGGAACAAACAATGAGTTTGGTTTTGACTATTTAAGAGATAACATGCGATACAGTCTTGATGAGCTCTGCCAAAGAGAGCTTAACTATGCAATTGTGGACGAGGTTGACAGCATCCTTATTGATGAGGCAAGAACTCCATTAATAATTTCAGGTCCTTCTGAAGAGTCTACAGATATTTATTATGCAGTAAACAAAATAGTTAAATATCTCAAACCAGAAGAGGACTTTAAGCTGGATGAAAAACTTAAAAGTGTTGTTCTTACAGAACAGGGTTCCCAGAAAGCTGAGAGACTTCTTGGTATTAATAATCTTTATGATCCTTCCCGTATTCAGGTTGTTCATCATATAAATCAAGCAATTAGGGCTCATTATTTCTTTAAAAAGGATGTGGATTATGTAGTAAAGGATGGTAAGATCGTCATAGTGGATGAATTTACTGGAAGGCTTCTTCCTGGAAGAAGATGGTCTGATGGGCTTCATCAGGCAATTGAGGCAAAGGAAGGATTAAAGATAGAGGCTGAAAACCAGACTCTTGCCACAATCACTTTTCAAAACTATTTTAGAATGTATAGAAAACTCTCTGGTATGACAGGAACTGCTGACACTGAAGCTTCTGAGTTTGCTGAGATATACAATCTTGAAGTGGTGGTAATTCCTACACATAAACCGATGATTAGAGAAGATTATCCAGATGCTGTATATAAGACAGAAAAGGCGAAATACGAGGCTGTAGTAAGAGAAATTGAAGAGTGCTACAGAATTGGGAGACCCGTTTTAGTGGGGACAACATCAATAGAAAAGTCAGAACTCATAAGCAAAATGCTCAAGAAAAAGGGAATACCTCACAATGTTCTTAATGCTAAATATCACGATAAGGAAGCTGAAATTGTAGCTCAGGCTGGTAGAATCGGTGCGGTAACAATTGCTACAAACATGGCTGGTAGAGGAACAGATATCCTTCTTGGAGGTAATCCTGAATTTCTCGCAAGAGAAATGCTTGCTGGGAAAGATTATACTGAGGAGGAATATGAAAAGGTATTAAATAAAGCAAAGGAAATCTGCAGGCAAGAACACGAAAAGGTTGTATCTCTTGGAGGACTTCATATAATTGGAACAGAAAGACATGAATCTCGCAGAATTGACAATCAGCTAAGGGGTAGGGCAGGAAGACAGGGAGACCCTGGCTCATCAAGATTCTATCTTTCCCTGGAAGATGAATTGCTTCGTCTTTTTGGTGGTGAAAGACTTCAGAGTTTGATGCAGTTTTTGAAAATTGAAGATGACACACCAATAGAGAATAAAATGGTATCAAAAGCCATAGAAAATGCTCAAAAAAGAGTAGAGGCTCATAATTTTGATATAAGAAAACATTTACTTAAATATGATGATGTGATGAATAGTCAGAGAAAGGAGATTTATTCTTTTAGACGAGAAGTTCTTGAGAGTGAATCGCTTAAAGAAAAAGTTTTTGAACTTCTTGAAGTTGAAATAGAAGAGTTAGTTGATTTTTATTTGTCTCAGGAAGAAGATGGAGTTGGAAAGCTTAAAGAGCAGATAGGTGCAAGATTTGATATTAATCTTGATATAGATGGTAAATCCAAGGATGAGATAAAAAGTTACCTTACTGAAAAACTTAGAGAAGCCTATGAACTAAAAGAGCAAAAGATTGGGACAAATTTGATGAGAGACATAGAAAAGATGGTCTTTCTACATGTAATAGACACAAAATGGAAAGACCATCTTTTAGGAATTGACCATTTAAAAGAAGGAATTGGCTTGAGAGGTTATGCTCAGAAAGACCCTCTTGTAGAGTATAAAAAAGAAGCTTTTGAACTTTTTGAAGATATGTCAAGAAATATAGTATCGGAAATTTTAACGAGGCTATTTAAAATTCAGGTAAGAGAAGAAAGTGAGGTCAAAGTAGCACGCAGACATCAAATAAGTAGAAGTGATGGAGACTCACCTGCAGAGCCTATAAAGAAGCCTCATAAAATTGGAAGAAATGAGCCTTGTCCTTGTGGAAGTGGAAGAAAGTATAAAAAATGTTGTGGAAGGAATAACTAATCCTCTATCTCAATTGGTCTGTCTCTTTCCCTGTCAACAATGCAGAGAAAACCAAAAGGTTCTTTGAATGGATTTATAAGCTGGTGAACTTCATTCGGTGCAATATAGGCTATATCAAGATGCTTCAATATATAAAATTTATTACCCAATCTGATTTTCCCCTTTCCCTTCAGGCATATAACAACATGAGCATGTTCATGATACTCTAAGGAAGAACGCCCACCCTCAGATATCTCAAAATATCTTATCTCAAACTTAATTGAACTACTTGAGATGAGAGGAAATCTATCAATTAACGTCCAGTTTCCAGCTTTATCTTTATATGGAATTTTTTTTATTCCCTTCCATTTATTGTTTTTAAACCGAATAATTTTACTTTTTAATATTTTTTTTTGACCATGAATATCACAAAAATTGTTTTGCTTTTTTATGTCTTTCATGGATATAATTATAATTCAAGAGGGTGGGTTTATAAAAATATTAATGAAGGGGAGGGGTTATGGTAAAAACTATATTGAATTTATTCAATTCTCTTTCATTGAGCAAGAAGGTATCTGTTCTTACTGTTATATCAATTCTCGTTGTCTATTCTATTGCTGCACCGATTATTTATTTCCAAACAAAAGCTAAAATTGAGTATTACAACATTGAGTCATTAAAGAAAGAAATAGGACTTATCAAAGCACAGATCGTTGTTTTTGATGAAACAGCAAAGGATTCAGCAGAAAAGTTCATGAAAATATTTCAAAGCATGGCACCTGGAATTAAACCAAACAATGATGTGTGTGATAAGTTCACTGCTATGACAGGAGGTTCTGTTGCAACTATCTTTGAGAAAAAGGGAGATGATTTTTTAAGAATTGCCACCTCATTGAAGAAAGAAGATGGCACAAGGGCTGTGGGAACCACTCTTGATAGAAATCATCCTGCATATCCATTGCTTCTTAAGGGAGAAAGTTATCTGGGTAAGGCAACTCTTTTTGGTAAGGATTATATGACTAAATATGTACCTGTTAAAGACTCTTCAGGAAATGTTATAGGTGTTTACTTTATAGGCTTTGATATATCAAAAGCAATAAAAAATCTTAAAGATTTTATTCGCTCTATTAAAGTTGGCAAAACAGGTTATATGTATGTTCTTGATACATCAGAGAAAAACAAAGGAACACTCATAGTTCATCCTGCCTTAGAAGGCAAAAACATTATTGATAGTAAAGATGCTAAAGGTAAAGAGTTTATAAAAGAAATGATAGAAAAAAAAGAAGGGTTAATCTATTATCCTTGGAAAAATCCAAATGAAACCTTTGCAAGAGAAAAAGTTGTTGCCTACACTCATTATCCTGCATGGAATTGGTTAATTGGTTCAGGTAGTTATTTAGAGGACATATCGGCTGAAGTAATACCTGTGAGAAATATAATGTGGGCAGTAAACATTAGCGCCTCTATAGTTGTATCTTTACTTATATTATTTGTCACTCAAAGAGCATTAAAACCTCTTCCTGATATGGCAAAAAAGCTTGAAGAGGTAGCAAAGGGAGACTTTAGTAAAATAGGTTTTGGAAAGGGCTACAGAAACAGAAAAGATGAGATAGGATTTATTGCAAGAAGTATAATTAAAGTAGAAGAGTTTACGCAAGCATTGGTTAAAGAGATAAAAAACTCAGCAACAATGGTTCACAGTGTCATAGGTGCTTTAGAGCAAAATATAGAAAATGTTAAAACAAAGGCAGATGAGCAAACATCTCAGGCACATCAGATTGCTACAGCTGCAGAAGAAATGAGCCAGACAATTACAGATATTGCTAAAAATGCAGCCAGTGCCTCTGATCTTGCCAATGAATCAAGAAATGTTTCAAATGAGGGTGTCAAACTGTCTGATGATGCTATGAAAACAGTTCAGTCAGCCAATAAATCAACAGTGGAACTCAAAAGAACAATTGATGCTTTAAATAACAAAGTTGAAGAAATCGGAGATATTGTTACAGTAATTAAAGATATTGCAGATCAGACAAATCTTCTTGCACTGAATGCCGCCATAGAAGCAGCAAGGGCAGGAGAGCAGGGTAGGGGTTTTGCAGTTGTTGCTGATGAAGTTAGAAAACTCGCAGAGAGAACCATAAAAGCAACAGAAGAGATAACAGAAAAAATTACAGCAGTTCAGAATGAATCTCGGGAATCTCTTAAGAGTATGGATATTACGGCAAAAGAGGTTGCAGAAACTCTGAAATCTCTCAATGAGGTTAAAAAATCTCTCAATAAAATTGCCGATTATTCACAAAAAGTCAAAGATTCAATCACACAGATAGCAACAGCCACAGAAGAACAATCTTCAGCCAGTGAGGAAATAGCACATTATGCAGAGCGTTCAAGTATGCTTTCTCGGGAAGTTAAAGGAACAACTGATATGGTGGTTCAGGAAGTTGCAAATCTTAATAATGTAATCCGTAAACTTACAGACTCAATAAAAGGTGTGAAGATATAATTGCGTGTAGCAAAACTCTATAAATTTGGAGATATAAGGATAGAAAATATACCCTTACCAGAACCTTCACCAAAGGAGGCTCTGGTAAGGGTAAAAGCATGTGGAATATGCTCTGGTGATGTGATGCCCTGGTATATTGAAAAAAAAGCACCTTTAGTTTTAGGACATGAGATTTCAGGGGAGATTGTAAAAATCGGCGATAAAATTAAACCTGAAATATCTCTAAAGGAAGGAGACAAAGTAGCAGTTCATCATCACGCTCCCTGTTTGAACTGTTTTTACTGTAGAAGAGGTGATTTTGTTCAATGTGAAACATGGAAAAAATCAAAGATTATTCCCGGAGGACTTGCTGAATATATTATTGTCCCTGAAGTTAATTTAAAAAATGATACCCTTAAGCTTCCCGATTCAGTATCCTTTGAACAAGGAGCACTTGTTGAGCCAGTTGCATGTGTTGTTAAGTCTTTAAAGAGAGCAAATATAAAAAAGGGTGATACCGTGCTTATAATTGGACTTGGCGTAATGGGACAGATACATATAATGCTTGCTAAAGAGTTTGGTGCTGAAAAAGTTATTGGTGCTGACATGGTTAATTTTAGACTAAAAAAAGCCTTGCAAGCTGGTGCTGATTATGTAATTGATGTTTCACAGGAAAATATTTATGAAAAATTAAGGGAAATAACAGATGGATTTATGGCTCAGGCAGTGATTGTTGGACCTGGAAATACAAGAGTAATAATGGATTCACTAAAACTTGTCTCCCGAGGCGGAACACTTTTAATATTTACTCCAACACCACCTGAAGAAAAATTGATTCTATCTGTAAATGATCTCTATTTCAATGATATAAATGTTATCACAAGTTACTCCTGCGGACCAGATGATATGAAGATTGCATTAAAGTTTATAGAAAGCGGACTGGTAAATTCAGACCTACTTATTACTCATAGATTTAATCTTGATAGAACCAAAGAAGCATACGAGATTACAGCAAACGCTAAGGATTCATTAAAGTGTATAATACTTTTTTAATTTTTGTCTCTGTAATGTCACCAGAGCATATTATCCATTACTTTTTGAAGCCTTATAAAGTTTAAGGTTCTTAGAGATTGATAAAAGTGTTTTTCTTTATCACAAGAAATTTGATATTAAAACAGGTATGACAGATTTACTCAAACTTATGAAATTTGTTAAATCTTGACAAGTGTTCCAATTTTTCAAAATTAGAGACATTTAAATATCTCATTAATTAAGAATTATCCCATATTTTGAGACTTTTTTTGGCTATCTTGTGCCTCCTTTTCTTTTCTATCTGGACAAAAAAGAATCTTAAGAAATTAGCATATGAATAACGGAAGAAGCAGGAACTACTAAGTTAATCATTCTTTCACCTCATCTTTGTTTTCAAAGCCATAGTAGGGACATATTATTCCCTCTTTAGAAATATCCCTTACAAAGTTTATCATTTCTTCATAGGACCTTGTAGGAACATCTCCATATCCATCCGAGGTGTAGGTAAACTGCCTCACAGCCTATGCATTTTAATGTTTTTGTTTTTCTTCTTCTGTATATAGCGATTTTTTCTCCTTTTAGCTAAAGGCTCTATCAGAGAGTTCTTTTACAGTTAAATCACCTTGTGAGATTTTCCATTTTGCATAATCCTTTACATCTTCACAGATAAGTCTCCATCCAAAATAAAGCACAGCTAAGTCATCAAGCTGTCCTGCCACAGGAATAAAATCAGGTATTATGTCAAGGGGATTAAGAAGATATAGAATAATTATCACAATTGCTGCTATAGTATGCCATGGAACTTCTGTGTATCTTTCTTCCCAGTAATCTTTAAGCATCATTGTAAGAAGTTTTACTTTTGCAAACTCTTTCCTAAGAAATCCACTCTCAATCTTTTTCATAAGCTCGCCAGTTTGCTCATAGGCTTTCTTTGCATCCTCCTTTGATACATCCTTTTGAAACTGTCCTTTTATTTGTTCATCTGTAAAGTTTGTCATGCTATTGCCTCCTATGAAATTCTTTATATGTTTATTCTACAATGAAAGAGGTGACAGCATTATGTCAATTTAACCTGAAAATAAGGCATCCTTCTTTAAAATCAGGACTTTTTTAAATTTAAGAATCATTTTTTTTGGACAAACTTAAATATGTTTTCTTATCGTTCTTTCTATTTCATCGGCAATCTCAACTTCATTATATATCATTGATGCAGGAAAGCCAATGTTAATCTCAAGAATAATTGAACCTTTAACATTGCCACTTACTTTAACCTTAAGATGTGCTCCACTGTGGGATACCCATGCCTCCATGGAAGAGTCATTAAAGTTAATTTTATCCTTTAACTCATAAAGATCTATATTAGAGTTAATGATTCTTTTAAGTCTTTTCCAGACTTCCTCAGGTGCAATTGAGGTTGAAATCTCTCTTACTATCATCTTAAGCCTTTTTTAAATTATAACTAAAACCTATATGTTTAGTTAATTTTTTATGTGCAAAACATATTTCCTCAAAATAAAATTTTTCTGAAACATGTTTAAAAATTCTCATGATTTACCCTCCTGAGTTTTCTTAGATGGGCATGACTTAAATCTTCTACAGTTTTCTCTATTTCTTCACA
>JANXBR010000055.1 GCA_025060625.1 Thermodesulfovibrio sp. | reverse complement strand
TATCATGAGCAACTAAAGCAGAGATTGCATCAACTATAAGGATTGTATCATCATAGTTTTTAACTATCTTTCCAATAGACTCAATATCATGATAAACTCCTGTTGAGGTTTCACTTGCCTGAATTAAAACTCCTTTAATATCAGAGTTTTTCTTTAATTCTTCTTCAACCCTGTTAACATCAACAGAGTATCCCCACTGTACAGGTATTTCTATAACTTCTAATCCATAAGCCTGAGCAATCTTAACCCATCTTTCTCCAAACTTACCACCATTTATTACAAGAACTTTTTCTCCAGGAGAAAAAAAGTTATTTACAGCAGCAACCATTCCACCTGTGCCAGTAGAACATAAAATTAAAACATCATTTTTTGTTTGATAAATCCACTGTAATCCCTTTTTAGCAGAATCAATAATAGGTATAAAATCAGGACTACGGTGATGAATCACTGGCATAGCCATACTTAGAAGCACTTCTGGTGGAACTGGTGTGGGTCCTGGTGCAAGTAAATATCTTTTTAAAATCATTTCTTTTTTCCTCCTTCGGTAGAGAATATAATAAAATATATTACCATAAGTTGAAGTTTTTAAAATACAGGGTTTTTCCATGATCCATTACCCTGATGACCTTAAAATTGTTAAAATAAATAAATGCTTGACTTCATAGAGGGCAAAGTTATTAAAGTAAAACCAGACAGAATTACAATTAAAACTGGTGGAATAGGTTATTTAATAAAAATACCAATCAGGATATCAAAAAATCTCAGTGAAGATCAGGAAATTCAAATTTTTACCTCCTTTGTACTAAGAGAAGAATCTATTGAAATTTATGGTTTTTTAGAAAGTTCGGAGAGAGACCTCTTTGAAGAACTAATAAAGATTTCAGGAATAGGTCCAAGATTAGCTATAAATATACTTTCCACCTATGATAGAGAATCATTGCAGAAAATAATTGATCAGGAGGATATAGGATCATTAAGCAGAATTCCAGGAATCGGTAAAAAGACTTCTCAAAGAATTTTACTTGAACTAAAAGGCATCTTACCATCTCTAAAGTATGAAAGGGATCAGAGATACGTTGATATTCTGACAGCCTTAATAAATCTTGGATATAAAAGAAAAGAAGCCAGAGAGGTCTTAGATAAAGTTTATGGAAGTCAAAAGGATGAAGCAACAATAATAAGAGAGTCTTTGAGTATTTTAGCAGGAAAAGATGGAAAATAGTGAACTCTTAGATTTTACACTAAGACCGAAAAGTTTAAAAGAATTCATAGGACAGAAAAAAATCAAGGATAACATTGAAGTTTTTATAAAAGCAGCTAAAATGAGAAAAGAACCTCTTGATCATGTTCTTTTTTGTGGACCACCAGGACTCGGAAAAACAACTCTTGCAACGGTAATAGCAAATGAGTTAGGAGTCAACATAAAGAGCACATCTGGTCCTGTTCTTGAAAGAGCAGGAGATGTGGCAGCGATTCTTACTAATCTTTCTGACAGAGATATCCTATTCATTGATGAGATTCATAGATTACCCCGAGTGGTAGAAGAGCTTTTATATCCAGCAATGGAGGATTTTACACTTGACATAATTGTTGGTCAAGGACCCTCTGCCCGTTCAATAAAGATTAATCTTCCAAGATTCACTCTTATTGGTGCCACCACCAGAACAGGACTTATTACCTCACCACTTAGAGATCGTTTTGGAGTGGTCTTCAGGTTAGAATTTTATGATTCAGTGGATCTTAAGGAAATTATTAAAAGATCAGCAAGAATACTTGGAATATTGATAGATGAAGAGGCAGCTATGGAGATAGCAAGACGATCCCGTGGAACTCCAAGAATAGCCAACAGATTGCTTAAAAGAATAAGAGATTTTGCTCAGGTCAAACATAAAGAAGTGATAGATTTACATATAGCCCGGGAAGCCCTAATTGCCATGGATGTTGATGACTATGGACTGGATGAAATGGATAGAAAAATTCTTTTAACCCTTATTGAAAAGTTTAATGGTGGTCCAGCAGGCATTGAGTCAATTGCTGCCACATTGAGAGAGGATAAGGATACCATTGAGGACGTCTATGAACCTTATCTTATGCAGGAAGGATTCATAGAGAGAACAGCAAGAGGTAGAGTAGCAACCAGATTTGCCTATGAGGTTTTAAAAAGAAAAATTCCTGAAAGGTTGTTTTAGATGAATGTTCTATTACATACCTGTTGCAGTAATTGTGCAATTTATCCCTATGAAATTTTAAAAAATAAAGGATTTCAAGTTATTCTCTTCTGGTATAACTTAAACATACATCCCTACAGTGAATATAAATCAAGAATGGATTCTCTTAAAAAACTTCAAAATTTGTGGAATCTTGAAGTACTCTTTGAGGGTGATTATGGAGATTTTTATAAGTTTCTAAGATTGGTATCGGGACATGAGAAAGAAAGATGTGAAATATGTTACAGATTAAGACTTGAAAGAACAGCTCAAAAAGCAAAAGAAATGAGTTTTAGCAATTTTACCACTACACTCTTAGTAAGTCCTTATCAAAAATTTGATAAAATATTACATATTGGAAAGCAACTTGGTAATAAATATGGAGTTAACTTTATTGATGAAGATTTTAGAGAGGGATTCAAAAAAGCCATGAAGACTGCTCAAGAACTACAACTTTACAGACAGAAATACTGTGGTTGTATCTACTCAGAGGCTGAACGATATATCAATAAAATTGAATATGAATGAAATAGGAAAATATCTAATAATTTCTGGGATTATTATAATGATTGTGGGCTTGCTTTTTACCTTTGCTGGTAAGATACCTTTAATTGGCAGACTTCCAGGTGACATAGTAATTGAAAGAAGGAACTTTGTATTCTATTTTCCTCTTGCCACATCAATAGTTATAAGCATTATAATTAGTTTAATATTTTACATATTAAGCAGAAGATGAAATTAATTAGCGTCCTTTTGACATTTTTAACTATTCTTATTTTTAGTTTGCCAGCCTATACTATGAATAAAAATGGCAATACCTATATAAGAGTGCTTTTAGGAGATAAAAGACCTTCTTCAAATGATTTAGAAAGGATAAAAAAAGTTGCAGCTAAAACTATTTTAGATGGATCAACCTACCATGGTGAGATTGAGATATGGAAAGGCAATGAAGGATATTTTCTCATAAATGTTATTCAACTTGAAGACTATGTAAAGGGGGTTGTGGCATCAGAAGTTGGTATTCACTGGCCAGAAGAAGCATTAAAAACGCAAGCAGTTTTGGCAAGAACCTATGCAGTTGCCCACATCCTAAGAAATAGAACAAGAAGTTTTTATGATCTTACCTCTTCAGTGTTTCATCAGGTCTACAGAGAAGATAAAGTAACAAAGGAAGTTGAAAAAGCTGTTCAAGAGACTAAAGGACAGATACTTCATTACAATGGAGAGCCAATAATGGCATTTTATCATGCCTGTAGTGTGGAAAAAACAGAAGATCCAAAAGAAGTTTTTGGAAAAGAGTTCCCCTATCTAAAGCCTGTAGAAGTTCCCCTAACTCCCTCACCTTATACACTGTGGGAGAAAAAAATCTCCTTTGAAACACTTGAAAAGGCTTTATCAATGAACAGGATTGTTGATGCTAAAATAGCAAGTTATACAACCACTGGAAGAGTTAAGGAACTTGAGTTCAGTGATGGTAAAAACAAAAAATTAGTTAAGACAACTGAACTGAGAAGGCTTCTTCAATGGACTGCTCTACCAAGTACTATGATTACATCTATCAAGATTGAAGATGACGGCATTGTCTTTGAAGGAAAGGGATTTGGTCATGGAGTTGGAATGTGTCAGTGGTGTGCTTTTCAGATGGCACAGGAAGGGAAAAACTATAAAGAAATTCTCCAATACTTTTATCCAGGAACAGAAATAACTACAATCAATGAAAATAAATGATTTAAACTATACCTTACCTAAGGAACTAATTGCACAGGAACCCTTAAAGGAGAGAGACAAATCCCGTCTTCTTGTATTACACAAAAAAACAGGAGAGATAGAACACAAGAAATTTTATGAGATTGTAGATTATATTAATGAAGGTGACATAATTGTAATTAACAATACCAGAGTAATTCCTGCAAAGATTATTGCAAAAAAGCCGTCAGGAGGAAAATTAGAAATTCTGCTGATCAAAGAAAGAGATACTTCATCTCAAGAAGTGGTCTGGGAGATAATGACAAAAGGAAAATATGAAGGATTAGTTTTTATTGATGATATTGAGGTTGAACTAAGAAATAATAACGGAGAAAGATATATAATTTTTAAAAATATGAAATCTCAAGAAGTTAAAGCTCTCTTAGAGAAAAAAGGCGTTATGCCCTTACCTCCATACATTAAGAGAAAACCCAATGAAAGTGATAAACTCAACTATCAGACAGTTTATGCAAAAGTAAATGGTTCTATTGCAGCTCCAACAGCAGGACTTCACTTCACAGATCAACTTCTTCAAAATTTAGTTAATAAAGGTGTCAAGCTGAGAGAAATAACTCTTCATGTTGGTATAGGAACTTTCAAACCAATAAAGGTGGAGAGATTGCAAAACCACAAAATGGAATCGGAATACTTTGAGATCAATAGAAATCTTATTGAAGAGATATACTTAACAAAAAAGTCTAATAAAAAAATCTTTTTAGTAGGTACCACAACCACAAGAGCATTAGAAGGATTTGCTTCAGGAAGATATAAAGATTTGGGTTCTGATAACCAAACCATAAGAGGTATTACTGATATTTTTATTTATCCTGGATTTTCCTTTAAGATTGCCGATTCATTAATTACTAATTTTCACTCACCCATGTCAACTCCCCTCGCCCTTGTTTATGCCTTCTGTGAGATGGAAAAAGTGAAAAATGCCTATAAAGAAGCAATTGAAAAAGGATATAGATTTTTTTCCTATGGTGATGCTATGTTAATCATATGAAAAAAAAGGGTGATGAATTAATAGTTATGCAGAAAAGAACTTTTCTATTAGTTATTCTCGGAATAGCTATTATTGGAGTTTTGATAGGCTATATCATTGGTTACATGACAATGCCAACTAAGGAAATCTATGTTCAAAAAACTCCTGAGAGCGAGAAAACTGTATTACCATCTATATCTGAACCCCAACCTCCAAAAAAGCAGGAAAATCTTGTTCAACCAGATCAATCCAAAATTTCAGAAAAAGAAAATATTCAGATAATCAAGGAAGTAGAGGCTAATGAAAAAAAAGAAATTGAAGAAAATAAAGAATCTTTAAAGCCAGTTAAAACTGAAAAGAGTTTTGTGAGAAAAACTTCTAACAGAAAGAATATCTATACTGTTCAATTAGGTGCTTTTCAAGAAATTGAAAATGCTGAAGTCTTCATGAAAAAATTGAAAGAGGAGGGAATAATTGCTCAACTTATCAAAGACGATCTATACAAGATTAGAACAGGTTACTACAAAAGATTTAATGATGCTCAGAGAGTTTCAAATGTTCTTCGCTCAAAGGGTTTTGAAAATTTTATAGTTAAAATTAGTAAAAACTAAAGGGAGGATAGCCATAACAAAAATTATTGAACTCGATGAAGAAAGAGAATATCCCTTCATGCACGGAGGACTGGATAAAATATTCCAGTTAATTGAAGATGTTCTAAATGTAACTTTAAATGTTAGAGGAAACAAACTAATAATTCACGGAGAAGATGAAGGAGATGTTGAAAAAGCAGAGAAAATAGTTGAAGAAATAAGAACTGTAAACAAGGAAGGATATATTATAAAACCTGAAGATATTGTTCACTCTATCCAAGGACTTAAGGAAGGTAAAACAGTATCCATTCTCAGTCTCTTTAAAGGTGGAATTCCTATTCCTTCAAAAAAGAAGATTATCATTCCTAAAACAGAGATGCAAAAGGCATATATGGAAGCTATGTTGAAGTATGACATAGTTTTCGGGATAGGTCCTGCAGGAACTGGAAAAACATATCTTGCCATGGCAATGGCAATTAACTCTTTACTTACAAGACAGGTATCCAGAATAGTTCTTGTAAGACCTGCTGTTGAAGCAGGAGAAAAGTTAGGATTTCTTCCTGGTGACATAGAAGAAAAAGTTAGTCCCTATTTAAGACCACTCTATGATGCCCTTTATGATATGCTTGATCTTGATAGGGCTTCTAAATTGATTGAAAAGGGAGCCATAGAGATAGCTCCTCTTGCCTTCATGAGAGGAAGAACTTTAAATGATTCCTTTATAATTCTTGATGAAGCTCAAAACACAACAACTGAACAGATGAAGATGTATCTAACAAGACTTGGTTTTGGTTCTAAAACTGTTATAACAGGTGATATAACACAAATTGATCTCCCCCCTCAAAAGATTTCTGGATTGGTTGAAGCACTAAAAATACTTAAAGACATTGAAGGAATAAGAATTATTCATTTCACTGAGAGAGATGTAGTAAGACATAGACTTGTTCAGGAGATTATAAAAGCTTATGAAAAATATGAAAGAAAATCCCCCACTTAAACCTCTCACACCACATAGATCCTACTTGAGAAAACTCATTGAAAAATTCAAAGCTCGAGAAAACGGAAAAGGAAAGAAAATATTTATTGAAAAAGATATTTTGCCTTATCTTATAATATTATCCCTCCTAAATGCACTTTTGCTTCATGATTTTAAATTAGGAGTATCTGCATTTTTTGGAAGTTTTATTGTTATTTTTCTTCTTATTGTTTTTTTCTATAGAGACCTAAAAAGATATAAACCAGTTTATCTTAAAAAGAAAAAAATGTTGGCTTTACTTGGAAGCCTTATGATTTTTACATTATTTGTCTCAAGAGTATTTGAACACATATTTTCTGTATTTTCCAAGGGACTGGGAATTGAAGGCATGATTTTACATACATTTGGAATACCTCTTGCCTTAGGTGCTGTGATTATAGTATTAATATTTGATTTCCATACTGCCATAACATTTTCATTAATTCTCAGCATTATGGCAGGTATTTGGTTAAAAAGTTCTTTAATACCTTTCTATGTTTTTATAGGATGTGTAATTGGTGCGTTTAGCCTTCTGAAGTGTAAAAAAAGAACTGACATAATAAATGCGGGAATGTATATAGCTATGGCAAACATATTAAGTTCAAGTGCTATTCTTCTTATAATGGAAATCTTTAATATACATTTACTATACTTTTCAGTTATTTTTTCAACTATTAACGGCTTTACAGTTTCGGCATTGTGTTTTCTTTGTATGCCTGCCATAGAAAGATTTTTTAATGTTACAACACCAATAAGCCTATTGGAACTACTTGACATTGACCATCCATTGATGAAACAACTCTCAGTTGAAGCACCTGGAACTTATCATCATAGCATGATAGTAGGAAGCCTTGCAGAAGCTGCTTCAGAGGTAGTTGGAGTAAACCCATTACTTGCAAAGGTTGCATCCTACTATCATGATATAGGAAAAATAAGGATGCCAGAGTATTTTGTTGAGAATCAGACAGGTTGCATAAGTAAACATGAAAAACTTAGTCCCCATCTAAGCAGTATGATTATAATTGCTCATGTAAAAGATGGAGTAGAGCTTGCAGAAGAGTTCAATCTACCTGAGATAGTAAAAGATGTAATACAGCAACATCATGGAACAAAACTTGTAACATATTTTTATCAAAAGGCTTTGAAGGAAAGCGAAAAGCCTCCATCAGAACAGGAATATAGGTATCCAGGACCAAAGCCTCAAACAAAGCTTGCAGCACTTATTATGCTTGCCGATGCCGTAGAGGCTGCTTCAAGAACCCTTGAAGATCCAACACCAGCAAGAATTTCAGGTCTTGTGGACAAGATAATTAAAAATATATTTCTTGATGGACAGCTTGATGAATGCGAAATTACTCTAAAAGATTTAAGTGAGATAAAAAGGAAGTTTGAATTCATTCTTGCTGGAATATTCCATAGAAGAATTTCCTATCCAGAACCTGTAAAAGAAAGAACCTCATGACACTTTCTGTTGAAGTTATCAATAAACAGAGAAAGATCAAAGTTTCTTCAAAAAAAGTAATAAGCAGGATAAAAAAAATACTCAGTTTTCTATATAAAACCAGAGATAAAAATCTACTCAAAATAACCGTTAAAAATCCAATTTTATCAATATCTGTAATATTTATTGGAGACAAAAAAATGAAGGAACTTAATTTTAAATACAGAGGTAAAAAATCTACTACTGATATCTTATCTTTTCCCTATCTGGAAAATGAGCCTTCTGGCAATATGTTTCTTGGAGAGATTATTATTAACCCAATCAAAGTTTTATCTCAGGCAAAAAAATATAATGAAACCTTCTGGCAGGAACTTGATAGAATTTTAGCTCATGGTGTCCTTCATCTCATAGGCTATGACCATGAAAATGTATCTATTGGCAAAGCAAAAAAAATGCGTAAATTAGAGGAAAAAATTCTATCTAATCTAAAGCCCTAATTCTTCTGGTGTACCTATCCTTCCAAGCACTCCGCTTGCAGCAGCAACGGCTGGATTGCTTAGATATACCTCACTTTCAGGATGTCCCATTCTACCAACAAAGTTTCTATTCGTTGTTGCTATCGCTCTTTCACCTTTTGCCAAAATTCC
>JANXBR010000054.1 GCA_025060625.1 Thermodesulfovibrio sp. | reverse complement strand
AGCTGCCCATATGCTGGATTCTGTATCGCCATCTCTACTACTGCTTTCTCTACTTCTTCTGATACTCTGTTTTTTAACAATGGCTTCCTCCTGCTTATGTCCTGTAATGCAAGCTCACCTCCTTTCTCATAAAGTTCTTTGAATCTATAAACTCACTCTACTGTATCCAAATATCTTGCAAGCTTGAGAAATATTGCCAAGTTCTTTTGCTAATTTTAATATAGTAACCACACCAATTTAATAAAAAACTTGTAATGAACTTAAGGATTTATTAAAATTATTAAGAGTCAGCATGATGAGATTAATAAATTTTAAATATTACACAGAATGATGACAAAATTCTCTAAAACCAGATCAAAATATTTTAGGAGATATTAGATGAAAAAAATACATGTTTGCCTGATTTCTGAACATACTATTCCTAATATTCTTGGAATAGAATACTTCAAGCCTGATGAAATACTATTTATAACTACTGAGGAGAAGAATAAAAAGAAGAAAACCGAAGCAATAGTAAATACAATTAAGAGACTTGGAATAGATGTGCCACATTCAGAAATTATTGTTCGGGAAGACTCTATATATGATTGTCACAAAAAAAATTTCCCAATGGATAGAAAAATATGAAGATTATAATTTCACTGTAAATCTTACCTGTGGAACAAAGATTATGTCCATTGCAACTTATGAATTTTTCAAAGACTTTGGCAGTAAAATGATTTATATTCCCTTTCCAAAAAACGAATTTTTTGAGGTCTATCCATTTAAAAAGCATTCACAACTTAATCCTATCTCTCTAAGACTTGGTGTTATTGAATATCTTACAGCCTATTCCCTTAAATTAACAAATGAAACAAAAAAGGAAGCAGAAGAGCGAAAAGAGTTAACTGGTTGGATTGTAGAGAATTATAAAAATATTGAGACAACTCTCGCAGAACTTTATAAGAAACTTGGAACATTCAGAAACTTAGAGTCTTTTACTCTTAAT
Source organism: Thermodesulfovibrio sp. (assembly GCA_025060625.1). GTDB lineage: Bacteria > Nitrospirota > Thermodesulfovibrionia > Thermodesulfovibrionales > Thermodesulfovibrionaceae > Thermodesulfovibrio. The sequence goes on along the minus strand of JANXBR010000054.1, from coordinate 7,696 downwards.
ATAGAAATTTCAGATCTTAATCAATTACGAAAAGATTTTCTCAATAAAATAGGCTTTAACATTAATGGTAATACAATTTCAAAGAATCTATCCCGTTCTGAAATAAGATACTTAACAGGTGGATGGCTTGAGGAGTATGTTTACAACTGTGTAAACTCACTTAAAGGAAAAGGAATTGATGATGTGGTAATAAATATTGAGATAGAGAATCCTCAGAGTAACAGGAATGAATTTGACATTATGTTTACGAAGGACAATGCCCTTTATTTTGTTGAATGTAAATCTCTAAGCCCTGAGAACGAACTTACTCAAATTAGCCTATATAAAATTGGCACCTTACAAAAAGAGTTTGGGTTAAGAGTGCAGAGTTTTTATGTAACAACCTCACCACACATTATCAAAAACGGACAAATCAGGCATTATGTTAAAGCAAGAGCAGAACAGTTCAAAACAGGGATAGTAAAGCCCGATGAACTAATAAATCTTGAGAAAATAATAAGAAAAACCCTCAAAATTCCAGAGTAATAGGAATGGACAAGATTAATTGATATAAAAGAGCTTTATGAAGGAGAAGAATTGCAAATACAAGATATTCCATATTACATAAATTTAGAATTGATAGGTGAAGTTAGTGAAAGCGTATTGAAAGTTAAGGATAAAATTGGGCTTTCCTTAAATGTTGACAATGCTTTACATGGTAAGGCAAAAGAGTTAAGCTATTACAGCCATGTTAAAGAATATATTGCTGTCTTTTACCATTTTCCATAGTGAATATGAAAATCCTTTATTCCAAAAATAGGCTTATGCTTTTAAATCAATATTTTGTCCTGATATAAATAGTTAAATTTCAGAAGAGGTTCTGGCAATGCTTTCAAATATGCCAATAGGATTAATGAGTAAGGATATGTTTTTATGCCCCATACTCTTTCCTTTGTTATAGGGATATTTGCTGGATTAATTTTTCTATATTTTCCGGTTTTTTCCATTTTAATGGCTATAATTCCTTCTATATTTTATCTTTTAAAGAGAAAATACTTTTTATCCTTTTTATGTCTTATAATTTCTTTGGTTGGACTTTTCTATGGAATAATGGAGAAAAACTCCAATGAGAAAGAATCTTTTGTAAGTTTTAAAGGATATGTTTTATGGAGTAAGGGAGATATACATCTTTTTAAAACTATAGAAGGAAAATCTTTCAAGGTATACTCCAAAGAAAAACTTGAAAAGGACAGGCTTTATCAAGTAGAATGCAAAAAAATTGCAGAAAGAAGAAATCCCTATTTTTATGGTAAAGATGAATTCTGTTATGCCAGTAAATTAGCCCTTGAAGGAAATTTTAAAAAGAACATCTTTGAAAAAGTGCAGGATAGTATAAATAAAGAACTAAAAGCAAAGCTTAATGAGCCTACTTCTTCTGTTATGATTGCCATGACTACAGGAGTAAGATATGAGATACCAAAAGAAGTTAGGGAGGACTTTCAGAAGACAGGACTTGTTCATCTTTTAAGTATTTCTGGTGCCCATTTCAGTCTTCTTTTTACATTTTTTTTATTAATTTTCAAATTCATGATCCGTTTTATCCCCTATAAATGGCTTGTTCATATGACCCTTTATATTAAGCCATCTCAGGTAATTATTATTCTGTGTTTTCCTATCTTATTGTTTTATTATTTGATCATTGAACCAAACCATCCCTCCACAAGAGCATTTATAATGGCTCTTTTTTTCATGCTTGGAGTTCTAAGTGAGAGAAGGTCTATGTGGATTACTACAGTCTGCCTCGCCTGTTTTTTTATTCTTATCATAGACCCATCCTCAGCAAGAGACCTCTCTTTTCAGTTAAGTTTTCTCGCTACCGTGGCAATAGGTTTTGTAACAGATCTTTATAAAAGCTTTAAAAACAGAATCAGCAACAAATTATTATCTTATATAATTCTTAGTTTTTTAATAAGCCTTTCAGCTACCATTATTACAGCACCACTTGTGATTTATAGATTTCAATATCTTTCTCTAATCAGCCCTATTGCTAACTTAACAGTGGGGCTTCTTATAGGAATGGTGCTTTTTCCTTTAAATATAATTTTTGTTTTTATCTATCTTATTACAGGGGTTTATCCTTTTGCAGACATTATAAACATTATGGCTGAGCATTCATTCAGGCTTATGCATTTTATGTCATCACTTAGTTTTTCTTCACTATCCATCCCACCCATTCCATTAGGTTTTGTTATGCTTTTTTACTTAGCGATTTTTTTATCAATTTTTTCATATTATGGATTAAGAGGTAATTTCAAAAAAATATCCTTTATAGTCTCGTCTCTGTTAATTATAATCACTGTGCTTATTAGCTTTTTCTTAAACATTACCCAGAAAAAATCCTTTAAAATAACTTTTCTTGATGTAGGACAGGCAGAATCTTCAATTATTGAGACTCAAGATGGAGTTTTTCTTGTTGATACAGGTAAAACAGGATTTGAAGCAGAAAGATATCTAAGAGCAAAAGGATATAAAGAATTGCAGGCTTTAATAATTACCCATGAACAGAGAGACCATGCAGGAGGATTTTTAGAAATTTTAGAAAACTTTAAGGTAAGAGAAGTTTGGGATAATGGATATATAAAATATAATGTTCCAGTAAAAGTTAGACATCTTGAAAGAGGTGATATCATTAAAGTAGGTAGTTGCATTTTTACAGTATTGCATCCATATAAGGGGTTTTACTCTTCCTCTCTTTCAAAGGACAGCAATGAATTAAGCCTTGTCTTCACTTTGAAATGTAGAGATCAAAATTTTCTTTTTACCTCCGATACAGGTATAGAAGCATTAAATAGCATTCCTCTTGATTATCTTAAGGCTGATATTATTAAAATACCTCATCATGGTAGTAAACGCTCTTTTTATGAGGAATTCTATATCGCAGTATCACCCAAGATTTGTATAATCTCTGTTGGTAAAGATAATCCCTATGGACACCCTCATCAATTGGTCTTGGAATATCTAAGGAATAAATGCCGAATTTACAGAACAGACATTGATGGAGCTATACAAATAATAGAAAAATACGATGGCAAGATTGAGATAAAAACCTTTGAACAAATGATGTTTAAACCTAATAGAGAGTGGGAAAATTTAAAAAAACTATTTATTTTATGGTAGAATTAACGCATGATTGCGATTGTTGACTATGGAATGGGAAATATAAAAAGCGTTTCAAAGGCAATTCAAGCAGTAGGTGGACAGGTAAATATTACGCAAAATCCTGAGGAAATAAGAAAGTCAAAAGCCATTGTTTTACCTGGCGTTGGTGCTTTTCGTGATTGTATGGAAAATCTAAAAAATATTGGAATTCTTGAAATAGTAAAGGAAGAAATTATTAGAGGTAAACCTTACCTTGGGATATGTCTTGGAATGCAAATTTTATTTACTCAATCGGAGGAGTTTGGTTTATGTAATGGACTCAATATAATCAATGGAAGAGTAGTCCGTTTCAATCTCTCCAGTGAGTATAAAATTCCCCATATGGGCTGGAATACAGTAAAGTTTAGGAAAAAGAATAAAATTCTATCGGAAATACCTGATAATGCCTATTTTTATTTTGTCCACTCCTACCATGTTGTACCTGAAGAAGATAAATTTATTGCTGGAGTTACTGAATATGGTATAAAATTTACCTCTATGATGATTTACGAAAACATCTTTGCAACCCAGTTTCATCCAGAAAAATCACAGAAAATGGGTTTGAAACTTCTAAGTAACTTTATTAAGCTTGTCAGATGAAAAAGGTAATTCTTGGAACAGCAGGGCATATTGACCACGGAAAAAGCTCTGTTGTAAAGGCTCTTACAGGTATAGATCCTGACAGATTAAAGGAAGAAAAAGAAAGAGGTATAACCATAGATCTTGGATTTGCCAACATCAACTATCCTGATTTGATAGTTGGTATTATAGATGTTCCAGGACATGAGAGACTTATAAAAAACATGCTTGCTGGTGTTGGTGGAATAGATATGGTAATGCTTGTTGTTGCTGCCGATGAAGGAGTTATGCCACAGACAAGAGAACATCTGGCAATATGTGATCTTTTAAAAATAAAAAGTGGTATCATAGTTCTAAATAAAGCAGACCTTGTAGATGAAGAGACACTTGAACTCGCAAAGGAAGATGTAAAGGAAGCAGTTAAGGATACTTTTCTTGAAAATGCCGAGATAGTAGCTGTTTCGGCAAAAACAGGATTTAACATTGAACTTTTAAAGGAAAAAATAAGAGAGCTTGCACTGAAAGTAAGTGAAAAATCAACTGATGGAATATTTAGAATGCCTATTGATAGAGTATTTACTCTAAAAGGCTTTGGAACTGTTGTAACAGGAACTGTTCTTTCAGGCAAAATTGCAGTTGACAGTCCTGTTGAGATTCTTCCTACGGGAATTGTCTCAAAAGTAAGAGGGCTTCAGAGTCATGGAATACAGCTTAAAGAAGCTTTTGCAGGACAAAGAGTAGGAATAAATCTTCAAGGAGTATCAAAGGAAGAAATTAAAAGAGGAGATATTATAACACTTCCAGATAAACTAAAACCTTCTTCTTTTGTTGAGGTAAAAATAAAGCTATTAAAGGATGTAAAGCCTTTAAAGAATGGAATGCCTGTTCATTTTTATCTTACGACATCTGAAACAGTAGGAAAAATAAAACTTTTTAACAAAACTGAAATCTTACCAGATGAAGAGGCATTTGCTCATATAAAATTACAGCAACCTATAATTGCAATGACTGGAGATAGATTTATTCTGAGAAGATTTTCGCCCTTAGAGACACTTGGAGGAGGAGTTATTATTGATCCTGAACCACCAAGAAAAAAGAAAGAAATAAAGCTTGAGGATCTTGAAATTTTATTCAATGGAAGCCTAATTGAAAAACTGGAGATCAAAATTAAAAGAAGAGCATTTCAAGGTATCTCTATTTCTGAACTTGAAGGATGGATAAGTAGTGATTTAACAGAAATAAAAACTGCTATCAAGGAGCTTATAGAAAAAAGAAAAATTATATCTGCAGAAGATCATCTCTTTCATATAGACATTTTCAATCAATTTAAAACTTCTATTTTAAATCTGCTTAAAGATTTTCATGCCAATAATCCCTTTAAAGAGGGGTTGCCAAAGGAAGAACTTAAGGTAAAGCTTTCTCTTGATAGATTTCCAAAAGTTTTAATGTTATTGACCTATATTGAAGATATTTTAGTAGAAGGCAATACCGTAAGATTGAAATCACTAAATAAAGAAGAAATAGATCCTAAATTTGAGGAGAGAATCTTGAGAGAACTTCAAAAAGAATTTCAGCCACCATTTAAAGATGAGCTTTCTCAAAGTCTTTCAATCTCTGAGTCAAAATTAACGGACATTTTAAAAATCCTTGCTAAACAGGGTAAGATAGTAAGAATAAATGATTCTTTATATCTTCCTATTGACAGTTACAAAAAAATGATTAATTTACTTAAAGATTTTTTTTCAAAAAAGAATGAGATGACAGTTTCTGAATTTAGAACTTTACTTAATACAACAAGAAAATATGCAATAGCATATCTTGAACATCTTGACTCTCAGAAAATAACACTTCGTGTTGGAGAAATAAGAAAGTTGGTTAAAAAGCTATAACTGAAATGGATAAGAAAAAGATCGGATTTATTGCTATAATCTTTATACTTGGATGTTTAGCGGGTTTGTTAATTTTTCACCTTGTAAGCCCGCTAAAACAATCTATACCTATATACAGAGATATAACAGAACCTGTAAAAAGCTTTGCTGAAATTGTTAAAGCTGTATCTCCTTCAGTTGTAAATATATCCACAACAAGAACCGTACAGTCTCCACCTACACTGGAGGATCTTTTTGAGCTTTTACCACCTTTTGGTAATTCTCATGGAAAAAGATGGAAAGAGATGAGCATGGGTTCTGGAGTAATTGTTTCCAGTGATGGATATCTGCTTACTAACTATCATGTGGTTGAGCAAGCAGAGGATATAAAGGTAACACTTTTTGATAGAAGAACCTTTAAAGCTAATGTGATAGGAGCAGATCCCAAAACAGATTTAGCTGTTATTAAGATAAACGCAAAAGACTTACCTGTTGCACCCTGGGGTGATTCTGACAGGCTCCAAGTTGGAGACTTTGTTCTTGCAATAGGAAATCCTTATGGATTAACTCACACAGTTACAATGGGTATTATAAGTGCAACAGGTAGAGCAGATGTAGGAATAGCTGACTATGAAGACTTTATTCAAACAGATGCAGCAATTAATCCTGGAAACTCAGGTGGTCCCCTTGTAAACATTAAAGGAGAAATCATAGGAATAAATACAGCAATATTTTCAAGAACAGGAGGATATCAGGGAATAGGGTTTGCTGTTCCAAGCAATATGGCTCGTATTATAAAGGATAGCTTAATAAAAAAAGGAAGAGTTATAAGGGGATGGGTAGGAATAATGGTTCAGGATTTAACAGCTGAACTGGCTGAGAAGTTTGGACTTAAAGAACCTACAGGAGTTATCGTTACAGATGTGACTAAGCAGTCACCAGCTTACAGAGCTGGACTTCGTAGAGGTGATATAATTCTTGAGTATGATGGAAAAGTTATATCAGAGAGTGCTATTTTAAAAAATCTTGTGGCTCAAAGTAAAATTGGTTCAGTTGTAAATTTGAAAATTTTCAGAGATGGAGAAATTTATAAAATTTCAGTTACAATTGCCCAACTTCCTTCTGAGCAGTTTCAGGAAGCTAAGATTTTCAAAAAGGTAACAGGAAAATTTGAAAATCCATTCAGAGGAATTTCAGTAATTGATCTTGACTCATCAATGGCAAAACAGATTGGAGCAGACCCTGAAGACAGAGGAGTGGTCATTTACAAGATTGAACCTGGTTCACCTGCTGATGTTACAGGACTTAGAAAAGGAGACTTGATAATGGAAATTGAAAGACAAAAAATATTATCTGCTTCTGATTTCCAAAGAGCAATACAGAAAATTTCAAAATCCGATGTTTTAGTTTTGATAAACAGAGGCGGTAAAAAATTTTATATGATTTTGGGTTCATGAGTCTTTTAATATTTCTTTTTGCTATAACTTTGTTTGTCAGTTTCCTTACTGTTTTTAATAGCTTTATTTTAAATCCCTTTTTGATGAGTTTTATTGTTTTGTTGAGCAGTGTTTTTCTTACTGTTTTTATTTATTTAAAACTTAAAAAAATGAATAGTTCACAAATCTTGTTCGGTTTCTTAGGTCTTTTTTTAGGAGTCTTTGCAGGAACTCTTTTAAGTCTTCCTTTATTAATTTTATCTTCAAATCTTAATTTTATTGCCTTTAGCCTTATAGCAGGATTTGGATATGCAGGTGCAATTTTTGGTATGAAAAAGGCTGACACAATAAAAATTGCTGATATTCTATGGATAATCAAAAAAGAGGCAATATGGGAAGACCCGAAAATACTTGATACCAATGTTCTTGTGGATGGCAGAATCGCAGATCTTATAGAGCTTGGTTTTATAAAGGGAACCATTCTCATTCCCCGATTTGTTTTAAGAGAAATTCAGCATATTGCAGACTCTCCAGATCCTTTAAGAAGAGCAAAAGGTAATCAAGGTATAGCTGCTTTAATGCTCGGAATTACAAGACAGGCACTCAACAAAAGACTTAGAAAGCTAACCTGAAAAA
>JANXBR010000053.1 GCA_025060625.1 Thermodesulfovibrio sp. | reverse complement strand
TTTCTTTTACTTCTTCCTTTACCTCTTCAATACCTGCAACATCTGAAAAAGTTACTTTTACTGATTTATTTGAAATCATCTTTGCTCTTGCTTTACCAAAAGACATAGCACGAGTACTTCCTGCTTGCATCTGTTTCATGAATAAAATCCATAGAAAAATAAGAAAAATTACAGGTCCCCATGAAATAAGAAAGTTAATATACCAAGGTGTTTGGTCTGGAGGTTTAACGGATATTTTAACTCCATGAGAAGAGAGTTCCTTAATAAGGTCTGGATAGTTTATGTAGTATGTTTTAAATTGAGAGCCATCTTTTAATTTGCCTGTTATGGTATTGTCTTTTATTAAAACCTCCTCTATCTCGGAATTCTGCAATTTAATGAGAAACTCTGAAAAGATTATCTCTTTCTCTGTTTTATGGGGAAAATTAAAAAGATTAAAAAGTGCAAGGATTGAAATACCTATGATCACCCAAATTAGAAATGTTTTCAGAGAACCTTTTGTCTGTCCATTCATAAACTAATTTTAACTTAAAATCGTTATAAAAGTAAAAAATTACATTAAAATATATAAAAAAATATTACAAAGGGAGGAATTATGATTACTTTGAAGGAGAATTTTTATAGGCTCTTACATCCAAAAGTTGTTTTTCTTCTCACCTCAAAAGGTAAAGAGGGAAAAGATAATGTCATGTCATGTGCATGGGCTACACCAGCATCGGAAGAACCACCAAAGATAATTGTTTGTGTATCAAAGGAACATTATACTGCCGAATTAATCCTTGAAAGCAAAGAGTTTGCTATAAATATTCCTACCAAGGATATGGTAAAGGCTTTATGGATATGTGGAACTAAATCAGGTAGAGAGATTGATAAATTTAAAGAGGCAAACTTGAGAAAGATTAAAGCATCAAAAATTTCAGCACCTCTTATAGAAGGTTGTGTTGGATTTATTGAATGCAGAGTAACTGATACAGTTGATGCTGGTGAATGTTATGCCTTTTTATCTGATGTCATTGAAGTGGTGGTTGATGAAAAATACTTTAAAAAATATATCTGGATTGATGGTGCTATTCCAATGCATCTTGGTGGAAGAAAAATTGTATATTTTTTCTCTTCTAAATAGGATGAAAAAAAGAAGTCATATCTTTTAAAATATGCCTATGCTTAGATTTCTTACAGCTGGAGAGTCTCACGGTAAAGGACTAACTGGCATAGTAGAAGGTATGCCTTCGGGAGTAGAAATCTTAGTAGAAGAGATAAACAATGAGCTTAAGCGAAGACAACAGGGTTACGGAAGAGGCGCAAGAATGAAGATTGAGTCTGATAGGGTTGAGATACTTTCAGGTATAAGATGGGGCAAAACACTCGGTTCGCCAATTACACTTTTTATTAAAAATCGCGACTGGGATAACTGGGAAAAAGCAATGAATCCTGAAAAGGAATATGAAGGAATGCATCCACCTTTAACAAAGCCCAGGCCAGGACATGCTGATTTAGCAGGGCTACTTAAGTATCAACATCTTGATATCAGAAATGTTCTTGAGCGTTCCTCTGCTCGTGAGACTGCTATGAGAGTAGCTATTGGAGCAATGGCAAAGCAGTTTTTAAAATGCTTTAATATAAAAATAGGAAGTTTTGTTATAGGGATTGGTCCAAAGGAAAAAGAGATTGAGACAGCCTATTTAGATGAAACAGAACTTTTAAAGCTTTCTATCTTAGCAGATAATTCCATAGTAAGAACTCCATGGAAAGAAAAAGAAGACGAGTTTATAGAAGTTATTGAAAAGGCAATAAAAAATGGAGATACTGTTGGAGGTTCCTTTATAGTATTTGCTACCGCTGTTCCTCCAGGACTTGGAAGCCATGTTCACTGGGATAGAAAACTTGATGCAAAAATAGCATCAGGAATAATGAGTATTCAGGCAATAAAAGCAGTTGAGATAGGTGATGGAGTTTCACTTGGTAAAAGCCTTGGTTCAAAAGTTATGGATGAGATATTTTATAGTAAAAAACGGAGTTTTTACAGAAAGACGAATCACTTAGGAGGAATTGAAGGAGGAATATCAAATGGAATGCCTGTGATTGTAAAAGCTACTATGAAACCTATCCCAACACTTAGAAAAGCTCTTAATTCTGTTGATATCTTTACAAAAGAAAGTTCCTTAGCATCCTATGAAAGAAGCGATGTATGTGCTGTACCTGCTGCGAGTGTGATAGGAGAGGCTGTTTTAGCATGGCATATTGCGGAGGCATTTGTGGAAAAGTTTGGTGGAGACTCTTTGGAAGAGGTTAGGAAAAATTTTTCTTTTTATATTAAACAGATAGTTGAAACTAAATGGCTAAAAAACTCTGAACTCAAAGGATAAAGCAAAGATGAAACTAATATGTTTGTTACTCCTTTTCTCAATCTTTATCTTTCTTCCCTCCCATAGCCTTTCTCAACTATCTTCAATTGAGTATCTTATTGAGGGTAGAAACTCATTAAAGGTTGGAAACTTTCAGAAGGCAGAAGAATACCTTACTAAAGCGTTACAGGAATTCAAAGAAATTGGCGATTATATTCTATTCTGGAGAGCTAAGGCTTATAAAAAAATGAATAAATATGAGGAAGCCCTAAAGGACATTAATGATTTAAAGAAAAATTATTCAAAGTCTCCTATTTTAAAGGATGCCAAAAAAGAGGAGATTGAATTGGTAAAAATACTTAATCTTCCTGAACTTGAGAAGCTTTATGAATGCTTTATCAATGAATATCCTGAAGAAATCAAAATTAAATTTGATTATGCAGTTTATCTTAAAGAAAGAGGTAATCTTTCAAAGGCAAAAAAGATATTTAAAGATATATTTATAACTGCTTCACCTCTTGCTGAAACTGCTGAGAGAGAGCTATCTGAAAGGGATATAACTTTAAATGATTTAATAAAAAGGGCTAAAGCCCTTAACAATGCCTATCATTTTAAAAAGGCAGAGGATTATTTAAGAAAAATTCTAACAAATTATGATAATTCACAGAAAAATGAGGTTCTTTCACTTCTTGGTTACTCTCTTTTTATGCAGAAGAAATATACCGAAGCAGCTGAAATATTTAAAAAATCGGGAGACAATTACTGGAGAGCAAGAGCTCTTCTAAGGTCAAAAAATTATGAAGCCTTTGCAAAGGAACTCTCAAGTTACATTAATTCAGGAGACCAGAGATTTTCCGAAGTTTTGATAAACTATGCCAATATTCAAAGAAGAATCGGAGAACCAGAAAAAGCATTAAAAATACTTAAGATAGTTCTTGATAAATATCCCCATGCCAGAGAAGAGGCATTATGGTTCTTAGCTTGGAACTACTATCTTAATAAAGACATTGAAAAGGCAGGAAAGATATTTCAGGAACTATATAACTCCTATGGCAAGCTCAAGTATCTTTACTGGCTTGAGAAAGTCAAAGAAATTAATGGAGTAGTTCAAGCAAAAAATCAAACGGTTTCTTTTCAACCTGGAGATATTTATTCATACTTACTCTATATAAAGGGAAGGATTGCAAACATTCCAGAAGGAGTCCCAACAAATTACTCTATTAATTACTCTTCAATATCTTCAAAAAGAGTTGATATTCTTGTCAGAGCAGGTTTTAAAGAGGAAGTCATAAAAGAAATAAAGGAGTTACTTAAAGAAAATAGAAGTATGGAAAAAATTCCAGAGTTTAGTAAAATTCTCTATGAGATGGGAGATTATCCTACCTCTGTAAGATTGATATCAAAGATTCCAGATAGATTTAAATTTTCAGAGCTTTTGTATCCACAGGCTTACAGAAATATTGTTTTAAATGTTTCTGAGAGATTGGGCATAAATCCCTATCTTATCTTTGCAGTTATGAGAGAGGAGTCAAGATTTGACCTTTTTGCGCGTTCACCTGCAGGTGCATTGGGTTTGATGCAACTAATGCCAGAGACTGCAAAAAGAGAGGGTAAAAAAATAGGAGTTGCTTTTAAGAATGACTCAGAACTATTTGAAGTTGAAAAAAATATACTTATTGGTAGTTTTTATCTAAAGAAACTAATTGATGAATTTGGAAATAAAGTAATAGCCATAGCTGCATATAATGCAGGAGAAAAGGCAGTATCATCCTGGCTAAAGGAAAATTCATATGGTGACATTGATGAGTTCATTGAAGACATTCCCTTTAGTGAGACAAAAGGCTATGTGCAAAAGGTTCTTACTTCATATTTTGAATATCTCCGCATAAATAAAGCTATAACAAAGGAGACTATCTTAAAAGTAATAAAAACTAAAGGAGGAAAGTCATGATTGAGGAAAAAATTACATCAGCCCTTGAAAAAATTAAAATACTCAAACAACAAAAAGAAGAGTTGCAGAAAAAAGTTAACACCTTAGAAGAAGTAATAAAAACAAAAAATCAAGAAATTGAAAATCTGCTTTCTGAAAGAGAAGTGATAAAGAGACAAATAGAGGAACTACTTAAAGAGCTTGATTTAGAGGGAAATGTATAAGACAGAAGTTTATATATTAGGACAGAAGTATACAATAAAAGGGGAAAAATCACCTGAATATATACAGAACTTGGCTGCTTTTGTTGATCAGAAATTAAGAAAGGTCTATGAGCAAAACTCTGCCATGCCTCCTTTAAGGGCAGCCATTCTTGCCTGTTTTTATATTGCTGATGAACTATATGAACTCAGAAAGGAGTGTGAAGATACAAAACAGAAACTGAAGCAGCTTGAAGAGAAAACCAATGAAATACTTTTGCTTCTTGATTAGGTAATGTCTTTTCTACGGTCTATGGCATATCTTTTATCTTTTTGTTTTTTCGCAACAGACTTCATTGTAGAGGCAACCTCAGCCATTTCACTAAAGTGATGAAAAATTCTGTAACGATTAGAGGTTATCCCAACAGAGACTGACATGATTGGGAAGTGATGTATTTTCCCCTCTCTGTCTATTGATTCTATGTAACCTTTTTTTATATCTTCCTCATCATAGAAATTTTTAATTAGATTTTCAAATATGTTTATTATCTTTTGCGTGGTCTCCTCAATTTTTTCGGGAGACATTATGAAGACAAAATCATCTCCTCCGATGTGTCCTACAAAACTTCCTGAATGTTCTTCACTTCTTACCATATTAAGAATGAGCCTGCCAAGCATCTTTATTACTTCATCTCCCCTGGAAAATCCGTACTTATCATTAAAAGGCTTAAAATTGTCCAAATCTGCGTAGGCTAATGCAAATACTTCTCCTTTATTAAGCCTTCTTTGAATTTCTTTCTGAATAACGAGATTACCAGGGAGTTTTGTTAATGGATTTGTAGCTATAACTCTCTCTATTCTTTCAAAGCATAGATTGCTTCGCATAAGTAAGTCTCTGGAGAGGTCACTGACACGGATGTAATCATCTACAAGAAAGTTTTGCCAGTTTTCAGTATAAAAATCAGAGGAAACTATTGCTATTACATTCATTGAGACAAAAATTGGATCACTCTTTAGTTCATTTATTAGGGAAGTTTCAAGTTTTGAGTTGTTTATAGTTTCTATAATCACTAACTCGGGAATCTCATCATAGATAATCTGAAGGGCATCCTTTATCTCCTCAAAGTAGTATATTTCATAGGAAGAGGAAAAAAACTTTTTCTTAATAAGTTTCTTTATCTCACTGTTTTTTACTATAACAATTGCCTTTCTATTCATCGGAAAGAAATATCTCTCCTGATGTGGTAATAGGTTCTTCTGCCTCTCTAAATATATCCAATAGCTCCTTTTCATTAAGATTCAGTAATTCCCAGGCAAAAGGATGAACAAAGGGAACAAAAATTTCTCCAGAATATCCTACTCCTCTTGCCAGAGTAAGAATGTTTGATAAATGAACAATGGCAGCTTCTTTTTGAAATTTTTCAGCCAACTGAGGTTTATGATGATACTTAATTGGTTCTATTAGTTTTAAAGGAAAATTCCATTTTTTAGCTACAATTCCTCCAATTTCTGAGTGAGTTATACCAAAGTATTCCTTTTCTATCTCATATAGAAAACCTTCCTTTATTTGAACAGAATCAATCAGTTTTGGATAATTTTCTTTGAATGCAATCGTTAGTATAACTTTACCGATATCATGCAAAAGTCCTCCTATGGATATCTCCTCTGGAGACTCCATATCTTTTCTTGTTGCAATAATTCTTGCAAATATAGCTGTGGAAAGAGAGTGCTCCCAGAGCCCTATCATGCTCTTCTGCATTAGTTCAAAAACTGAAACACCTAAAAGTAGTCCCTTTACAGCATTCAATCCAAGAATTACCATTGCATGACTAACAGAGGAGATTCTTCCCGGAAATCCATATACAGGAGAATTAACCATTTTAAGAATTCTTGCAGTAAGAGTAGGATCAGAGGTAACAAACTCAGTTATTTTCTGTAATGATACCTTTGGATCTTCTATAATAGAGAGAATTTTTTTTAAAATTGAAGGTAGTGTGGGTAAGGCTTCAATTTTTTCAACTCTTGCAATAACTTCCTGAACATTCATCTATAAAGTTCCTCAATATGTTCCTTTAATACTTTTTTTATTAGCAGTGAATATGCATCTGTTGCTTTTTTAAATCTTCTATCAATTTGCTCAAAAACCTCTTCCTTAGGAGGCATCTCTTTTTTACCTTCTACATATATAAACTCTACATTCATCATTGAAAGTTTATCTATGAGAGCATCGGTTAGCTCTTTGCCAGCAGGAATTACAACCATACCTGCCTCATTAATAATATCTTTCATAATTTTCATACCAGGCTTTGCCTTGTTAACTGAGATTTTTATCATAGCTAATTATACCCTAAATATCAAGTTTAATGTGCAAATCTTTTAATTGTTTCAAATCAACCTCAGTAGGTGCTTCACTTAGTGGACAGAAAGCCTTTTGAGTTTTGGGAAACGCTATAACATCCCTTAAAGAGTCTGCTCCAGTCATTATCATAACAAGTCTATCAAGACCGAGAGCAATTCCTCCATGAGGAGGTGTTCCATATTTCAAAGCTTCAACAAAAAAACCAAATCTTTTCTTGATCTCTTGCTCTGAAATACCAAGGATCTTAAATATCTGCTCCTGAATTTCTGCATTATGGATTCTAATACTACCACCACCAATTTCATAGCCATTTAGAACAATATCATAAGCTTTTGCCTTTAAATCTTTAACATTACTATAAGGGTCTTTAAAGGCTTCCTCAGGCATGTTTAAAAGTTTTTCAAGATCATCATCTTTTGGAGATGTAAATGGATGATGCATGCTTACAAATCTTTTTTCATCTTGATCCCACTCAAATAGAGGAAAATCAACAATCCAGGCAAAATAAAATCCTTCATTTTTAATTGCAACCCTTTCAGCAATTTCAAGCCTGAGCTTTCCTAAAACTTCACAGGCTATAGAATTAGTATCTGCAACAAAAAGAATCATGTCTCCTTCTTCTACACCAACTCTCTCAGATATTTCCCTTAGAATGCCTTCAGAAAAAAATTTTACTATTGGCGATTCAAATCCATTTTTTACTTTTATCCATGCAAGTCCCTTTGCACCAAAAGATTGGGCTAATGCTACGAGCTTGTCTATTTCTCCTCTTGAAAGTGAAGCCAGTCCTTTTCCGCATATTGCCTTTACAACACCGCCTCTTTCTATGATATCAACAAAAACCTTAAAATGGGAGTTCTTAACAACTTCACTTATATCTTGAATTTCAAGACCAAATCTTAAGTCAGGTTTATCTGAGCCATACTTGTTGAATGCTTCTTCATAGGTGAGTCTCTTGAATGGGATTTCAATAGAAATACCTAACACTTCTTTAAAGCATTTAAAAAGCATCTCTTCAACAATCTCAATAATGTGATCAGGTTTTACAAAAGACATCTCAAGATCAATCTGAGTAAACTCTGGCTGGCGATCAGCTCTGAGGTCCTCATCTCTAAAACAACGGACAATCTGAAAGTATCTATCAAATCCCGAAATCATGAGAATCTGTTTAAAAAGCTGAGGAGATTGGGGAAGAGCATAAAAGGTACCTGGATTAAGTCTGCTTGGAACAAGAAAGTCTCTTGCACCTTCAGGTGTAGATTTTGTAAGCATTGGAGTTTCTATCTCAATAAAACCCTTACTGTCAAGAAAATTCCTTACTGCCATAGTTATACGATGTCTTAGTTGGAAATTTCTTTGCATCTCTTCTCTACGCAGGTCAAGATAACGATACTTTAATCTTAAAATTTCACTAACCTCAGTTTTTTCATCAAGTTGAAATGGTAGAGGCTTTGAAGTACTTAATATTTCAAACTCTTTAACCCACAATTCAATGTTACCTGTTATAATTTCTGGATTCTCTGTGCCTTCTGGTCTTCTTTTTAAAGTGCCCTTTACGGCAATAACATACTCACTTCTTAATGAATGAGCCTTTTTGTGCATTTCCTCTGATATTTCAGGGCTGAATACAACCTGAATAATTCCTGTTCTGTCACGAAGATCAATAAAGATTAACCCCCCATGATCTCTTCTCCGAAAAACCCATCCACAAAGCCTTATTTCCTTACCAATATCATCTTCTTTAATCTCAGCACAATATTTATCCCGCCACATTTGTCCTCCTAATTTACGGCAGTTAATTGAATTTTTATTATAGCAGAATAAAAGGAAGTGATAAAATTTTTTCTTTTATTCCTAAATGAATATCGGGACTACAGGTAATACGCATGTTTTATTTGATGAATATGTTGAAGCATTTATGTTTACAGAAATTGACATTGGTAATGTCAATAATTCTGTGTAAATTCATGGATAGGTGTTCTCCCCCAATTTTCATTTAAATGACTTATCACTGCAAATACTATTCTTTCTATACTTTCAGTGTTATTAAAACAACTCATCGTCCTTGTCCTTCTTCTTACTTCCCTGAATGCTCTCTCTATTATGTTCGTTGTCCTTAATTT
>JANXBR010000052.1 GCA_025060625.1 Thermodesulfovibrio sp. | reverse complement strand
CCTCCATCTCTGTTGAACGTGCCTTTTTACCTCTTTTTCTGGTTTTAAGTCCTAATCTATCATAAAGGATCTCAGCAAGCTGTTTTGGTGAGTTAATATTAAATTCTGTTCCTGCCATTTTATAAATTTTTTCTTTAATTTTATCAACTTCCATAGATATCTGTTTAGTAAGAGTGTCAAGTTTTTCAGTATCAACTTTTATACCTGTCATTTCCATATCAAAAAGAACCTCTATGAGAGGCATTTCAATGTTGAAATAAAGGCTTTCAAGTTCCTTTTCTTTCAATTCTCTATTTAGTTTCTCATAAAGTTCAAGCATATAAAGATTTATACTTTCATCCTTTTCATAAACCTTTCCAGTGTATTCAAAAATAAGCTCATCAATATCATATTTACCCCTGTTTGGATTGATAAGATAGGCTACTATCATAAGGTCAAAGTATGGTGGTAGAAGTTTAATATCAAAGTTTTTAAGTTTTTTTAATACTTCCTTTACGTTGTATATGATTTTTAATGTGTTAGATGATAAAATCTCATTAAGTTTTGAGTTATCAAAGGTTATTTCATAAAGAGTTGTATCAACTCCTGCAATTATAGTTTCTTTTTTAAGTGTTAGTGTAAACTTTCCATATTCCTTTGTTTTTTCAATTAACTCTGTAACATAGTTTTTTTTATTTTCTGATACCAACCCAATTTGAGCAGATGAATAAGATGAAAGGTCTTTATATTCATTTATTATTTCTTTTAGAAGTGATCTGAACTCAAGTTCGCGGAAAATTTGAGTCAGCTTTTCTCTGTCCTTTTGCTTTATTTTAATATCTTCCATATTTATTTGGATTGGGACATCCTTTTTGAGTATGACAAGCTCTTTGCTTATTTTAAGAGACTCCATATTCTTTCTAATAAGTTCTGCCACCTTTAATGGTTTAATGAAATCAAGATTTTTTATGATATTCTCAATAGAACCATATCTTTTTATGAGACTCTTTGCTGTTTTTTCTCCGATTCCTTTAACTCCTGGGATATTGTCAGTTGTATCACCAACTAAAGCCATAAAATCATTGAGTTTCTCTGGTGGAATTCCATATTTTTTTATTACATACTCTCTATCAATTAGGATTTCATTGAAGGGATCATAAATCTTTACATTGTCAGAAACAAGCTGAAGCATATCCTTATCAAGGCTAACTATTATAAAACTTAAATGAGGAGCCTCCTTAGTTATTTCAATAGTAGTAGCTATTATATCATCTGCTTCATATCCTGGAATTTCTATTCTTGTAATACCCAATGCATCAATAATCTTTTTTATATAGTCAATCTGAACAGGGAGATCCTTGGGCGTTTCAGGTCTTGTTATCTTGTATTCTTCATAGAGCTTGTGTCTTTTAGTTGGATGAGGACTGTCAAAGGCACATAGTATTTTACTAACATTTTTTTCTTTACAAAGTTTCATTATCATTCTTGTGAATCCATAGATGGCATTTGTTGGAAAACCATAGGAAGTGCTTAATCCCTTTATGGCATGATAGGCTCTATAAATAAAACAGCTTCCATCAAGTAGATAAATTTCATGCATATTTTTAGAATACCATATGAGATGTCTTTTTTTATGCTTTTGATTTATAATTAAAAATAATTAAAAAATCTTGAGGTGAAATGGTGGTAGATATAGAATTTTTGCAAGAGAAGACAAGGCAGATAAGAGTTGAAATTGTTAAGATGCTTGCTAATGCAGGTTCTGGACACACAGGAGGAAGTCTTTCTGCAGCAGATATCGTAACTGCTCTTTATTTTTACAAGATGAAGCATGATCCAAAAAATCCCCAATGGATACAGAGGGACAGATTTGTTCTTTCAAAAGGACATGCAGCTCCTGTTCTTTATGCAGCCTTGGCTCTTTCAGGTTATTTTGATAAATCCTTGCTTAACAGTCTAAGAAAGCTCGGTTCACCTTTACAGGGGCATCCATGCTGTAAAAATTTACCTGGAGTTGAGGTTTCTACTGGTTCACTTGGGCAGGGACTTTCTGTTGCATGTGGTATGGCTCTTGGTTTAAGGCTTAGTGGAATAAACTCAAGAGTTTACTGTCTGTTAGGAGACGGAGAGATTCAGGAAGGACAAGTATGGGAAGCGGCGATGACTGCTTCTCATTACAAATTAGATAATTTATGTGCCATACTGGATCATAATAAGCTACAGATTGATGGCGCTTGTTCCGATGTTATGAATATAGAACCAGTAGAAGATAAATTCCTTGCCTTTGGCTGGAATGTCTTTACGATTGATGGACATAACATGCAGCAGATCGTTGATGCTCTAAATGTAGCAGAAAGTATAAAGGGAAAGCCTACTATTATCGTAGCAGATACTATAAAAGGCAAAGGAGTCTCAATATTTGAAGGAAAAGCTCAGTATCATGGAGTAGCTCCAACAAAAGAGGAGCTTGAAATTGCTCTTAAGGAGTTGAAAGATGGGAAAAGTTGAGTGTGCATGCACCCTAAGAGAAATTTCTGATTTTTATGGAAAGGATATGGCAACAAGGGATGCCTATGGTATTACTCTTGTTGAATTGGGAAAGAAAAATCCTGACATTGTTGTTCTTGATGCTGATTTAAGCTGTTCTACAAAGACAGCCAATTTTGCTAAAAATTTTCCCGATAGATTTTTCAACATAGGAGTTTCAGAACAAGATATGATTGGAGTAGCTGCAGGTCTGGCTCTTACAGGAAAAATTCCTTTTGCATCAACCTTTGCCATATTTGCTACAGGAAGAGCATGGGAGCAGATTAGACAGACTGTTTGTTACTCAAATGCTAATGTAAAAATTGTTGCAACTCATGGTGGAATTACAGTAGGAGAGGATGGAGCAACCCATCAAGCTCTTGAGGATGTTGCACTTATGAGAGTAATACCAGGTATGACTGTTATTGTTCCTGCGGATGCTTATGAAACCTCGCAAGCTATATTTTCAGCTACAGAATATTATGGACCTGTATATATTAGACTTGGAAGATCAAAGGTTCCATCAGTAATGCCTGAAGACTATAAATTTCAGATTGGAAGGGCTTATATCTTCAAACTTGGCAAAGATGTAAACATAATAGCCAATGGATTAATGGTTGCAGAGGCATTAAAGGCATCAGAAGTTTTAAATAGAGAAGGAATTGATACAGGTGTTGCCAACTTTTCCTCAGTAAAACCTCTTGATGAAGAAACACTTCTTAAAATTGCTAAGTCTTCAAAATTGATTATAACAGCAGAAGAACATTCCATTATTGGAGGAATCGGTTCAGCGGTGGCTGAGTTTATCTCTGAAAATTTTCCTGTTCCTATGAGAAGAATTGGTACAAGAGATACCTTTGGTTGCTCTGGTTCATGGAAAGAATTGCTTAATTTTTATGGACTTACAGCTGAAAATATCATTAAGACAGTAAAAGATTTCTTTAGAAGATGATAACATTTCAGGGAGTTTATAAATACTACAGCGGAGTGGCTGTTTTACAAAATGTTTCATTTAGTATAGATAAAGGCGAACTGGTATTCATAACAGGTCCTTCTGGTGCAGGAAAAACGACTTTACTAAAGCTTGTTTTTGGAAGCGAATTTCCCGATGAAGGTGAGGTTAAAGTAGCAAATTTTGAACTATCAAGCATTAGACAGAGAGAAATTCCCTTATTAAGAAGAGTTGTTACCTTTGTTTTTCAAGATTTTAGATTGAGGCAGGATTTGACAGTTTTCGACAATATAGCTCTTCCATTGAGAATTCTTGGAGAGAAAGAAAGAGACATAAAACCGAGAGTTCTTGAGGTACTCAAAAATCTCTCACTCAGACACAAAGCCGACAGTATAGTTAAAACACTTTCAGGTGGAGAACAACAAAAAGTGGCAATAGCAAGAGCTATAATAACAAATCCTCAGATTGTTCTTGCTGATGAACCAACGGGAAATCTTGATCCTCATGCATCGCAAGATATAATTAATCTTTTTAGAAGGATAAATACAATGGGATGCACTGTTGTAATTGCCACACATAATTCTGAGTTTTTCAAAAATAAACAGAACAGAGTTTTAACACTGAGAGAAGGAAGAATTTATGAGGATTCACCTACAATCAGCAATTAAAGGACTATGGCTAAACAAATGGTCAACTTTATTATCTATGATCAGTATTGGAATATGTCTTTTTATTATTGCTGGATTTTTCTTAACTCTATATAATGTTGAACTTCTCACACTGAGACTATCGGCAAAGGCTGCCATTGTCATTTATCTAAAAGATAATACGTCGGCGAATCAGATTTCCTCAATTATTGAAGAGTTAAATAAAATGGGATATTTCTCTCAGATTCAGTATATATCAAAAGATGAAGCATTAAAAGAAATGCAATCACTTATTGATCCTGCCCTTATAGAACTTATTGGATATAATCCTCTATCTGATACATTAGAGGCTTTTTTAAAGGAGGAGAGTCTCAAAAAAATTGAGGAGATTATTAAGAATATTAAAAAAAATAAAAATGTTGATGATGTTTACTATCCTGCAAAAGTTATAGCAGGATTAAAAATAATAAGAGTTACTCTATGGAATCTCGCTTTAGCAGTTTTTTGTCTTGTATCAACTGCGATTTTGTTCATAGTATATGCCACGATAAAAAATTTTTACTGGATTAAAACTGAAGAAATAGAGATCTTAAAACTTCTTGGAGCAACTCCTTCCTATATCAGATTTCCATTTCTAATTGAAGGGGGTATTATAGGACTTGGAGGAACTATTTTTGCAAGTGGATTGATTTTTTTAGTATACCTCATTTTGCATTCAAGAAGCTTTTCAGAATTTCTACCTGCTCTAACAAAGATAGAGTTTCCACTTGAAATTCTTAGTTTGCTTCCAATTTTTGGTATGGGTCTTGCCATGGTTTCTTCATTTTTTGCACTTGGCAGGATAAAGTATCAATAAAAATGTTAAAAATAATAGGAATTCTAATATTTTTAATTTTTATTAACCAGCTTATACCTGTTTTAGCTGTTCAGCCCAAAGAGGAACTACAGCAAATAAAAAAACAGCTTGATATTCACAAAAAAAAGCTTAAAGAGACAAAAAAGATTGAACAGAATGTAATTGAAGAACTTAAAAAAGTGTCAAGGGAACTTGATGAAATAGAGGGAAAGATAAGGAGTCACCGTACAAAGATACAAAATTTACAGGTTAAAATTGCCCAAACAGAAAGCGGAATAAAAAGTTTTAGTAGTCAGCTTGAAAAAAGAAAAGCCTATCTTATGAGTAGAATGAAGGGAATCCAGAGATTAAACAATCAGCCTGACCCTGCTTTGATAGTGCTAATGGAAGAAGACACTACAAAGGCATTTCGTCTTATAAGAAATACTCAGAAAATTATGAATGTTGATAAAAAACTAATTCAGCAATACAAAGCAGAACTTGACAATCTGATTGCTCAAAGGACAGAACTTAAAAAGCTTTATGCTTCCTTAAAACAAGAAGAGGAAGCTCTAAAAAAAGTAGAGGAAACTCAAAAACAAAAGAAAAAGGAAAAAGAAGTTCTACTTGCCAAGGTAAGAGAAAATAAATCTATATACGAGAGAAAAATAAAAGAGCTTGAGGAAAATGCAAAGCGACTTACAAGGCTGCTACAGGAAACAGAGAGAAAGGAAAAAAGAGCATCACCTACATTAATACCAGAAGGAGAATTTACAAAGAGAAAGGGAACACTTGTTTGGCCAGTAAGCGGTCCTGTAATTGCTGCTTATGGAAACCAGAGGGACCCTGTTTTCAATATTCCAATGTTTAGAAGTGGAATTTATATTCAGGCACCACCAGGTACAAATGTAAAAGCATCGGCAGAGGGAAAGGTTGTATATGCGAACTATTTTAAAGGATATGAAAACCTTGTTATAATAAGTCATGGAGAAGGATATTACACAGTTTATGGAAATCTTGGTTCCATAGGAGTAAAAGAGGGCACCTATGTGAAAACAGGTCAGAACATAGGCAGTGTTGGAGAAAAATCCAACATAGAAACAACAGCAGTTTATTTTGAAGTAAGATACAGAGGAAAGCCACTCAATCCAGAACATTGGTTAAAAAGATAAAGGGAGGAGAGATTTAAATGAAGAGAAAAATATTAATCTTATCTTTATTTTTGGCTATAGCCTTGTTAGGAATAATGATAGGAAGATGGTCAGCAGCTCAGAATACAGACTCCATATATGAAGATTTAAGGACCTTTACAGAGATTTTCTCCACAGTAAGAAAAAATTATGTTGAAGATGTAAATCCAAAAGAACTTATACGTTCTGCAATTAAAGGAATGATAAACTCCTTAGACCCTCACTCTTCCTATCTTACTCCAGAGGCTTATAAAGAGTTTCAGACCGAAACTAAAGGAGAGTTTGGCGGAATAGGAATACAGATAGGAATAAAAGATGGAGTTTTAACAGTAATTGCTCCCATTGAGGATACTCCAGCATGGAAAGCAGGAATCAAAGCTGGTGATAAAATATTAAAAATTGATGGACAATCAACAAAAGATATGAATATTAATGATGCTGTATCAAAGATGCGAGGACCTAAGGGAAAACCTGTTACTCTTACAATTCAGAGAGATGAATGGAAGGACCCAAAAAACTTAACTATTGTAAGAGACATAATCAAAATCAAAAGCGTAAAATATAAAATGATTGACAATGAAATAGGTTATGTTAAATTGGTTCAGTTCCAAGAAACTACTGCCCAAGACCTTGCAAATGCATTACAAAATCTTAAAGAGTCAGGTATGCGTAGCCTTATTCTTGACCTTAGAAACAATCCAGGAGGACTTCTTCAGAGTGCTGTTGATATTTCTGAACAGTTTTTACCTCCGAAACATCTCGTTGTATCAATACAGGGAAGGGTAGGAGAAAAAATGCAGTACTATACAGAACAGGTAAGACCTCTATATACTGACATTCCGATGATTGTACTTGTAAATCAGGGTTCTGCCTCTGCATCAGAAATTGTTGCTGGTGCTTTACAAGACTGGGGAAGAGCTCTAATTCTTGGCGTTCAAACTTTTGGTAAAGGCTCAGTTCAGAGTCTTATACCTTTAAGTGATGGTTCTGCTTTAAAGCTTACCACAGCAAAATACTATACACCAAAGGGAAGAAGCATTCATGCAGTTGGAATAATTCCTGATATTGTTGTAAAACTTGAAAGTAAGAGTGGTAAGGAAGTTCCTGTAATAAGAGAAAAAGACCTTGAACAACACTTTAGAGGAGAAAAATTTGAACCTCAGGAAAAGGTCCCTCAAGAAGTTGATGAAAAGGATGATAATCAGCTACAAAGAGCAATAGATATTTTAAAAAGCTGGAAAATAATGGAAAAATTGAAAAAAGCAGCTTAAAGGCTGTAAAGAAATCTTAATTTTTTGTTAAAATATTTTAACTCCCGAAAGGGAGAATTTTATTTTTGAGGTTTTTTCCATGAAGATTTCGGTCTTTGATATACCTGAAGAAGGACTAAATATTGAATTGAATGAAACTCCAAAAATAGATGGAGTAATAATTGTAGATTCCTTTAAGGCTATATTAAGAATAGAAAAAAATGGAAGGGAAGTATTTGTAAAGGGAGTTGTAAGTGGGGATGTAGAGCTTCAATGCAGTAGATGTCTGAAGGATTTTAATATGCCAATTAGAAGTATGGTGGAGTTGATCTATCATCCCATAGAAGAATTGAATAAAGAAGAACTTGTAGAACTAAAACGAGACGAAATGGATGTAGACTTTTATAGAGAGGGATTGATTGATACGGAAGATATAATACGTGACCAAATTTTGCTTAATATACCCATGAAACCTCTATGTTCTGAAGATTGTAAAGGAATATGTCCTCACTGTGGTTCAGACTTAAATAGGTCAAACTGTGAATGCGAAGTTAAAGAGATAGATCCAAGAATGGCAGTTTTACAATCACTTTTAAGGAGGATGAGAAAAGATGGCTAATCCAAGACACCGTCATACCCCTTCAAGAAGGGATAAAAGAAGAGCTAACTGGAAGGCAAAATTACCAAATCTTGCTTTATGTTCTGAGTGTAAAGAACCCAAACTTCCCCATAGGGCATGTCCCAATTGTGGCTCTTACAGAGGAAGAAAAGTATTAGAGGTTGAAGAGTAATCCTGAAAATGTTAAAGATTGCTGTTGATGCAATGGGGGGCGATTTCGCCCCTGAAGTTAATATTTTGGGTGCCTGTGAATTAGTGCAGGATATTGATGTTGAGGTTATTCTTGTTGGAGATGAAAATAAAATAAAAAGCCTTTTACCTGAAAAGAGAGAAACAAAAGGTACCATATCCATTATTCCTGCTGAGGATATAATTCATATGGATGAAAATATATCTTCAGCACTAAGAAGAAGAAATACTTCAATGAGAAAAGCTGTTGAACTGGTAAGAGCAGGCAAGGCGGATGCTGTTATAAGTGCTGGACATTCTGGTGCTATGATGGCTTTGAGCTTTCTTTTGCTTGGAAAGCTTCCTAATGTGGAGCGTCCTGCGATTGCAACTGTAATGCCTTGTCTAAAGGGATATTTTATTTTGCTTGATGCAGGAGCAAATGTTGATTGCAAGCCTGAACATTTAGTACAGTTTGCTTTCATGGGAGAGGCTTATCATAAGGCACTCTTTAACTCTCAATCTCCAAAAATAGCTCTTTTAAGCATAGGAGAAGAGGGCTCTAAAGGAAATGAGGTTACCAAAGAAGCCTTTAAAATTCTTAAGTCATCAAAGTTAAACTTTATTGGAAATATTGAAGGTAAAGATATCTTTTTTGGTCAAGCTGATGTGGTGGTATGTGATGGATTTGTTGGAAATATTGTGCTTAAAGTTGGTGAGGGACTTGCTGAAGCATTAATTAAGATGCTTAAGATAGAGATTGCTGACATAATAACAGGGAGATTAGGATACTTGATGATAAAGCCTGCAATAAAGAGTTTTCGTAAAAAAATAGACTACTCTGAATATGGTGGAGCTTTGTTAT
>JANXBR010000051.1 GCA_025060625.1 Thermodesulfovibrio sp. | reverse complement strand
GGGAGAGAATTGGAGAGGTTTTATGGGGTTAAGGTTGAAAAGATTAAGGTAATTTATAATCCTCTTGACTTAACTCTGATACAAGAGAAACTCAAAGAAAATCTCGGAAGGTACGAAGAGATATTTGCTTTTCCTGTTATTATTACCGCAGGAAGACTTACAAAGCAAAAAGGGCAGTGGCATCTTCTAAGGATTTTTAAAGAGCTAAGAAAATACCATAAAGATTTAAAGCTTGTAATTCTTGGAGATGGCGAGCTAAAAGATTATCTTTACAATCTCTCTTTGGATTTGGGACTAAAAACTTTTATGTGGGATAGGAGTGAGTTGAGAGTAGACTACGATGTGTTTTTTCTTGGCTTTCAAAAAAATCCATTTAAGTTCATCAGTAGAGCTAAACTTTTTGTGTTCCCATCTCTATGGGAAGGATTTCCAAATGCACTCGTTGAAGCTATGGCTTGTGGAGTTCCAGTTATTGCAAGTGATTGTAGAAGTGGTCCAAGAGAAATTCTTGCTCCAAATACTTCGCCTGACTATCAGACAATAGAGCCTGAATTCACGGAATATGGCGTTCTCATGCCGGTATTTGATGGGAAGTTTAAAATAGCTAATGAACTTATAACTGAAACCGAGAGGAAGTGGATTGATACTATAAAGCTGCTACTTTTTGAAGATGTTTTAAGAGATAGGTTATCCGCTGGAGCAAAGGTGCGAGCGGGAGACTTTGAGCTGACAAAGATTGCAGAGGAATGGAAGAAGCTTATAGAGGAGATAAGAAATGTATAAAAGAATAAAAAGCGAAAATACAAGAACTTTTTCAGAAGTGACAATCGCAGTCGTTGGGCTAGGTTAAGTGATTTTAAAGCATGGCTTTTTATCTTATTAACTATGGTTTAATAGTTTACATTCTTGTGCTATCTCAGCTGTTTAGATTTACAAAATCTACTAAACACATTTTTTATCTATTAACTTTTATCTACTTTACATGGTTTATAGGACTAAGACATGAAGTAGGTGCCGATTGACAAGCTTATTTAAACCATTTTGAAAGTCTTGAAAAATTCAGCTTGGAAGCTATATTTTCCTGGAATCCGGGTTATGTTATCGTGGAATATATATCAAAATCCCTTGGGTTGGGAATATATGGCGTAAATACATACTATATGTACTGCTATCTTTATGGCAAATTTCTTATACTTTGCAAGAACTTTGAGACTCAACCTACCCTTTTCTTTGCTAATAGCTTATCCTTATCTTATTATGGTTGTTGCCATGGGTTTATACAAGACAGGCTGTGGCGTTGGGGCTTATTTTAGGTTTTATTGCAAGCTTGTATAAAGATAAAATTAAGCAATCTTTTATTTTCTTTCTACTTGCTTTACTTTTTCACGAATCTGCCTTGATAGCTTCAGTACTGTATTTAAGAAACATTGTTGGTCTACTATCAATAAAAAGGCTTGCGCTTTATTTCGTAATCCTTTCCTTAAGTCTTTTAGTATTATATTTCCTATATTATGAAAGACTTTATTACCTAGTAAATGTTTACTTTTTTGAAAAAATGAAGTCATCTGGAGCTCTAATTAGAATATTGCTTAACTTTCTTTCAATTTTCTTTCTTCTAATTTTTTACAGTAGATGGCAAAAAATTTTTCATGATTTCATATTCTGGTTGCCCTTTGCTGTTATCAGTATTTTTCTTTTATTCTTTGCTATAATAACTGGAGCCACTACAATTGCAGATAGGCTTTTGTTATACTTTTATCCGATTCAGATAGTTGTATTTACAAGATTACAGCTCTTACTCCCATATGGTTATCTGAGATTTGCCTACGCACTTTTTGTAATAGTTTTATACTTAGCGGTATTGCTCGTATGGCTCTTTTTTGCGGTTCATAGAAATAGTTGGATGCCCTACAACAATTTATTATTTGTTATGTGAAAAACATGAACAATGTTATGATGTTAAAATTAGTGGTAAAAAATGACAAACTTCCGCATAGCACTCACTTCTAACACATCCTTCTCTCTTTATAACTTCAGAAGAGAACTTATGAAAAGGTTGAAAGAGGAAGGCTTTGAAGTTCATGCAGTAGCACCAGAGGACGAATATAGCCCATTGTTGAAGGAAGAATTTTTCTTTCATCCTCTGATGCATTTGGACCGCAAGGGAACCAATCCTTTAAAAGATGTACTTCTTTTTTTAGAATATTTTAGGCTTTACAGGAAAATAAAGCCAGACCTTGTTATAAACTACACCATTAAACCCAATATATATAGTTCTCTTAGTTGTGGAATACTCAAAATACCTGCTATAAGTTTAATTACCGGGCTTGGTTATGTGTTTATAAGAGGAGGCTTTGTAAGGAAAATAGTTGAAGTTCTGTATAAATTAAGCTTCAAATTTAACAGATACATAATCCTTCTCAATGAAGGAGACAAAGAAGTTATACAAACTTTAGTATCCAAAGATAAAATAATCCTCTTTGAGGGTGAGGGAGTTGATACGACTAAATTTAACCCGGAAATCTGTAAAAATTACGAGAAATTAGATAAGGGAATTTTCCTGTATATTGGAAGGTTTTTAAAAGAGAAAGGCTTAGCTGAGTTAATTCAGGCTTGTAAGCTTTTGCATAACAAGCGGAAGAATTTTGAATTGTGGCTCTTGGGGTCTATTGATGCTGGAAACCCAGGTAGTTTAACCGAAGAGGAGATAAAAGAAATTAAAAACTACGAGTTTGTGAAAATTTTTCCTTTTACAAAAGATGTGAGAGAATATGTATGCAAAGCGGATTGTGTGGTATTACCTTCTTATTATAGGGAAGGATTACCCAGAGCACTTCTTGAAGCCATAGCTATGGAAAAGCCAATCATTACCAGTGATATACCGGGGTGTAGAGACCTTATATCTAATAATAACGGTTTTCTGGTAAGACCAAGGGATGTTGAAGATCTGTATAATAAGATGAGGAGATTTTTAGACCTCTCTTATGAGGAAAGAACTGAGATGGGAAAGAGAGGGAGGGAACTGGTTTTAAAAAAATACGACGAAAAGATTATAGTAGAAAAGTATATAAAACTTATCACGGAGATCTTAAATACACATAAGAGCAAGAGCTTCTCTTAGGCTTGGACTTGCTGGTGGAGGGACAGATGTAAGTTCTTACTGTGACCTTTATGGTGGTGATGTTTTGAATGCTAATATTTCTATGTATGATTATGCTAATATGCTACCAAAGAATGATTTTTCTTGATTTTGATAGCATGCCAGAGATTCCGCTAATTAAAAATATTTAAACAATATTTAAACTATATAAACAATAAATTTGGGGGATCATTATGAATGAAAAGAAATCAAAGAAAAAGAGCTTATAGCTGATGCAGCCAAAATGAGCGCTTTTTAAGGTTTTATTGGCTTTTCAAGAGAGTTGGGTTTCTCTATAACTGATACTACAAAGTTTTTATTTTGAAAACTTTTATCTTTTATTCCTAATCCGTCTGAATACTGTTTAGATACTTTATTAAGTTCCTTCTCAAACTCTTCTATAGCAGCATTAAGAATAGCTTCACCAAGTTTTTTATCTTTCTTCTCTGATATAAGATTTATACTTCCTGTCTTTTTATCTATTTATGCTTTAAAAAGAACATCTCCCTTGCCTGAGTTTATTGATTTAGTTAACTTATTTAACTCTTCATTGTTTCCGTATATTTCCTTGACCTTACCAAGCACCTTCTTTTTAAATTCAAGACTGTTAAGTATTGAAAGACTCAGATTATTTATATCAGGAGACTTACCCTATTGAAGAAGGTATTATAAAAAGAAAACTTACCTTCTCCATTAATCTGAGTTGTTTTTAAACTTTCAAGTATAGACTGCATTAACAAAGAATCCACCCACAAGCTTGCCCTTGACTGATATATATCTCCTCCACCTATAATAAGACCAATTATCAAAACTCCGATAATATACTTAATTCTCCTTTTAAGCAAAAGAATCAGTTCATACAGGTCAATCCCCTCAGAGTATTTCTCCTTTGTTTCCTTTTCATTCATAATGATCCCCTATTGTGTTTATTGAAAAAATTTAAATACTTCTCAATATCTCCAAAATTTTTCTGCTCGTTATACCATCTCCATAGGGATTTATAGCCTTTGCCATTTTTTGATATTCAGAGGGATTTTCTATGAGAGTCTGCACTTCTTTTATAATATCTTCCTTTTTAGTACCAACAAGCTTGGCTGTGCCAGCCTCTATTCCCTCAACTCTCTCTGTTACCTCTCTCATAACCAAGACAGGTTTACCTAAGGAAGGTGCTTCTTCCTGAATGCCTCCAGAGTCAGTTAAAACAAGATAACACTTTGACATAAGCCAAATTATATACGGATAATCCAATGGTTCAATTAAGTATACATTTTTTAATCCATTCAATATTCTGTTTACAGGCTCTCTTACATTAGGGTTTAGATGGACAGGATAGATAATTTTTACATCGGGATAAATTGCTGCAATCTCTTTTAATGCATTACAGATATTTTCAAATCCTTCACCAAAACTCTCTCTTCGGTGTCCTGTGACTAAAATTATCTTTCCGTCACTTATATCGCAGATTGACCTAAAATATGATTCAATCCTGTCTTTCAGATTCTTCTTTGCTTCTATAATATTTAATCCTAAAAACAAAGCATCAATGACAGTATTTCCAACAACCCATACATTTTCCCTTATTCCCTCATTATATAGATTTTGCTTTGCCCTTTCTGTTGGTGCAAATGATAATCAGCTATATGTCCTATAAGAACCCTGTTAATCTCCTCTGGATATGGGGCGTATTTATGGTGACTTCTTAGTCCTGCCTCTATGTGACCAACTTTTATTTTCTTATAAAAGGCTGCAAGGGCTCCGGTAAAAGCTGTTGTTGTGTCACCCTGAACCAATACCAGTTCAGGATTATACTCATCTAAAATCTTCTCAATTTTTCTAAGGCTATCTACAGTAATATCAAAGAGTGTTTGATTATCTCTCATCAAGTCAAGGTCAAAATCAGGTTTTATATCAAAAAAATTCAGAACCTGATCAAGCATCTCTCTATGCTGAGCAGTAACACAGACTTTAATATTGAAATCCTGCGGATATTTTTTTAATTCCCAGTAGAGAGGTGCCATCTTTATTGCCTCTGGACGTGTCCCAAAAATCATCAAAATCTTTTTCAAGTTTAACTCCTCTTACCCATATATTACCTTACTGCACTGCTCATCCCTGGTGGAAAATCTGCAAGCATCTCTATTTTCTCCCAGTTATCCCTGAACCACTCAATATTTATCTCAAAGCCCTCTTTAAAATCAACGATTGGCTTATATCCTATTAGCTTTTCAGCCTTTTCAATTGATGCAAGAAGTCTTGGTTTTGTATCCCACTTTCTTCTCTCCTTAAAAACTAAACCAGCCCTATTACCAGTGGCTTCTATGACCAAAGATGCCACCTCTTTAATTGAAACTTCCCTTCCTGCAGCAAGGTTGAAATTTTCACCTACTGCTTCTTTGTAGTAACCTGCTTTTATCAATCCCTGAACAAGGTCTAAAACATAGGTGAAATCCCTTGTTTCCTCGCCTGTACCTGTAATTGGCAAAGGTAGCCCCTTCATTGCCCAGTAAATAAAATTGGGAATTACATTTCTATACTGTCCTGGCACTTCTCCAGGACCATAGGAGTTAAAAAATCGGCAGTTAACAATGGATAAACCATAATGATGATGGTAAAAATTACAATACATTTCTCCAGTCATCTTATTTATCTGATAGGGTGTGGTAAGATGCATAGATATAAAATCCTCTTTCAGAGGTAGTTTAGGATACGAACCATATATGGCACATCCACTTGATGCATATACAAACTTTTCTACCTTTGCTAACCGTGAGTATTCAAGCAGTTTAATATGTCCTATCACATCCACTTCTGCTGAAGTCTCTGGATAGTCCACTGAATTTTGATTTGCAAAAAAAGCAGCCAAATGAAAAACAATATTTATATCCTCTTTAAACACTCTCTTAAGATCAACATCATTTCTTATATCACCAAGAACGAACATTATATTTGGCATAGGAGTCACATTCCATGGGTCCTTTATTTTTATTGCTGAAAGATTATCTAAAACAACTACTTTTCCTCTACTACCAACTAATTTTGAAAGAGCAATAATTAGATTACTTCCGATAGCTCCAGCACCACCAGTTACTAAGATATTCATACCTTCATAATATTTAAGCAAATCTTTTTTTAAATCTAATCTTCCAAGATATTCATCAACCCATTTGATTCTTTTTTCATAGTGATTCATACCCCTACCTCTCTAAAAATATTCTATTATTCTCTGTATGCATATTTCTCTATCAAAGTTATTCACTACATATTTGTAACCGTTTTCTCCATATACAGTAAGCTCATTTTTGTTTTTATAAAGTTCCCTTAATAAAAGCTCTGCCTCTTTAATATCTCCATGAATACAGCTTAGTCCACAGTTTGCATCTTTGATAATGTTATGTCCATCACTCTCCTTATTTAAAAAAGCTAAAACAGGAATTTTCGCAGCCATGTAACCAAGAATTTTACCTGGAACAACGGGAGTTTTATTTTTGTTTGTGAGAGAAACCAACCCCACATCACAATCTTTAACAAGATAGGGATACTCCTCCTTAGATACAAAAGGTTTAAAAAGCACATTTTTTAATCTTTTATCTCGCACTAAATCCTCTAATTTTGACCTTTCCATTCCATCACCAACAAAAAGAAATACAATATCTTGTAAGTCCTGTACCCTCTGAGCTAAATCCAATACAAAATCCAATCCTTGAGAGGGTCCCATTACACCTGCAAAAAGTATAATAAACTTATCCTCTATTTCATATAATTTTCTATACTTATTTGTTCTTGAAATTCCATTAAACTGTTTTGTATCAATCCAGTTATGAAGCACAGTAAACTTACTCTCCATATCAGGATAATTTTTTTTCAAAAATTCCAGATTATTTTCAGAATGGACAAAAATTAAATCTGCATTCAGGTAAGCCTTTCTTTCCATGTTCTTAAAAAACTTTATGAGAAATTTATTCTTTAAAATACCAAGATCAATGGC
Organism: Thermodesulfovibrio sp.; assembly: GCA_025060625.1. Classification (GTDB taxonomy): domain Bacteria; phylum Nitrospirota; class Thermodesulfovibrionia; order Thermodesulfovibrionales; family Thermodesulfovibrionaceae; genus Thermodesulfovibrio. Next base: position 2,629 of record JANXBR010000051.1, on the reverse strand, counting down.
ATTCTGTGGAAATATATCCTGAACATTGAATAAAAACCTTGCATTAAAATAATGCTTAAGCTTAGCACCAAGTATTGCAAGTGGTAAAGGAGGGCTATAAACAATTATTATATTTACTTTATCCAGATACTTTTTTATTTTCCTCTCTAATATATAAGGCATACTAATCTGAGAGATTCCTCTAACAATAAAATTCACCTTATGATGAGGCAAAGTTTTTATTCGTAATATCTTTATTCCATTTTCTTCAACAAACTCTGGATATTTAATATTTTTCTTATCTTCAGCTAAATTATATTCAGGATAGGTTGTAGCTACAGTAAGATCTACCATTTTCTCTTAAGCCCTCTGCCAGCTCCTGCATCAAGTGAGAAGCAGAACGAATCTCAGGAGGATAGGAATCTGTAATTAATAACACTTTCATATCTGAATTAGCTTACATTTTGACAGAGATTCATTAATTTTGAAAGTAGTAAGGGTGGAATAATATATCTCCTCAAATTTCAGTTTTAGCTTATCCTTACCTTTAATTACATCTACAAAATGTCTTAACTCTTCTTTATAACCTATCTCCTGATTCATTGTTTTAAATTTTTTAGTCTTTCCACTTAGCCAGTAACAGGAATTTTTAAAATCTTCAATTAAAAAAGTTCTACCTTCAGAGTAAACCTCTACCCTCTCTCTTGAAAAAGCCTTATCTCCAGAGGCAGAATAAAAAATATTTCCCAATGAGCCATCTTTGAACTTTATAACAATTGAAATGTTATCATCATTAACAATTGTCCTATTATTACCAGATACTCTCTCTGCATAAACCTGTACAGGAATACTTTCAGTTAAATAAATCATAAAATCAACAAAGTGGCATATCTCTCCAATAATTCTGCTGCCACCTTCTTCTTCAGAATGGACCCAATGTTCAGGCGGAACAAAACCTGCGTTAACTCTGTAATGTATCATTAATGGGTCTTTGCGATTTGTTAAGAAATTCTTGAGATTTTCCGCATGAGGTGAAAATCTTCTGTTATAACCAACCATAAGAAAGGGAATTGATTGTGCCTCATGCATTACTGATTGATAAACCTCGGTAATTTCCTTTAACTCTTCCTCGTTAATGCACAAAGGTTTTTCAACAAAAACATGTTTCCCTGCCTTAATTGACTCTATAACCATTTTTGCATGAAGACTATGGGGTGTTAGTATAACAACAGAATTGATTTCTTCATTACTTAGAATTGTTTTATAATCAGTGGTAGCATTTTCAAAACCGTATTTCTTCGCCACATGATAGGAGTTTATTCCAGATCTTGTAGATAATGTATGGAGTCTAATATCAGACAACTTAGATAAATTAGGAATCAAAAGAGCTTTACCAAATAATCCAGCACCTATAACTCCAACTACTGCTTGAGAGTTTTGTGTTGGTTTTTTTAAATTTTTAAGTTTATCCTGTGAGAAGTCTCTGTCATGAGGGTATTCTAAAAGCACACCAATGTAAGGTCCGCCCTTATTGTTCAGTATGGCATCATAGACCTTAATTGCTTGTTGTATGGGAAATCTATGGGTAATCAATGGCTCCAAAAATATTTTCTTTTCAGAGACAAGCCTTAGGAACTCTTCAAGATTTCTATTTTCTGTCCAGCGGACATAGCCTATTGGATAATCAATACCCTTATTTTCATAGACTGGGTCAAGACTTCCTGCTCCAGCAGCCTTGGAGACAATGATTTCTACTTCTTTGTGCCACATTTCATTTCTATTCGGATGAATATCTGCCACTCCTACTATAACAACTCTACCACGAAATCTTGCAATATCAACGGCTAAGTGGACTGGAGCATCAGAGCTTGTTGCAGCAGTTATAATTACCGCATCTGCACCAAATCCATCGGTATATTTATCTACGATATTTTTAAAATCATCAGGATTGGAACTTACAGCATCAATACCCAATCTTTTTGCTAACTCTGCCTTTGAAGTGTCAATGTCAAATCCAAAAACCTTACAACCATAGGCTTTCAGAATCTGTATTGTTAACAATCCCAACAGTCCTAGGCCAATAACAGCAACTCTTTCGCCAAAAGTCAAGTTTCCACATCTAATGCCATGTAAAGCAATACTTCCGAGCATTCCAAATGATGCCTCATCAAAGCTCACATTATCTGGAATTCTGCAACATAAGTTTTCTGGCACAGTAACATACTCAGCATGGGAAGCATATCCAGCACCAATACAGGCAACTCTGTCACCGGGAGAAAACTTATGAACATTTTTACCCGTTTCAATAACAACTCCAGCAGAACTATAACCAAGAGGTGTAGGATTATCAAGTCTTCCCATTGCTTCCTGAAAGGTTTTCAAAAATCCCTCTTTCTTTGCCTTATCTAAGAATCTCTTTAATAAATCTGGACGGGCTCTTGCTTTACCTAAAAGAGATTTTCTGCCAAGCTCTATAATTGAGCGTTCCGTGCCGATACTAACTAAAGAAGCGTAATTTTTCACAAGCAAAGTATTAGCCGAAACATTCGGCACAGGCACATCAGCCAGCTCTATCTCACCAGTGCGATAGTTTTGAATTAGTTGGAGCATTTGTTTAATTTATTAAATTTATTTATTAATTGCGTTGCTA
>JANXBR010000050.1 GCA_025060625.1 Thermodesulfovibrio sp. | reverse complement strand
TTTTGAACAAATGGAGGTTGCCATCTAATGGTTATAATTTTATCTATTATTGTTCCTTTCATTCTTTATTTTCCTATTGATTACTCTCTTAAAATTCTTGGATTATCAGACAACATAATTAAGCCTGCATTAGTAATATTAACTGCTTGTGCGGTGTTTTTTACCAATTATTTTTACATGAAAAGAAAGCAAAGTTTAAAGGAATCTCTAAACGAAACAACTGAAGAAAAAACAGAAATATCTTGCCCATATATGGTTGACTTGATAAGAAAGGCATTCCAAAAAAATTCTGAGACAAACAAACTTATAAAGGAGCATATAAAGGATATAGTTGAAAACACAGAAAAAGCAGCATTTCAGATTATGGAATATGCAAAAGGAATCAATAATGCAACTGATAATCTTATGAACGAGGTGGAGACAATAAAAAAGGAAGGAGATAAATTTGCTGAGGAGACCCACCAAAATATTCAAGAAAATGAGCAGGTTTTAAGACATCTTCAAAATTATATAGGAACAAATAAAATTGAGATGCAACAGGATATGGAAATTGTTAAAATACTTCAAGACAATGTTGAACAGTTAACTCAATTAGTAGAATTAATAAAAAATGTTGCTGACCAGACAAATCTTTTAGCTTTAAATGCATCTATTGAAGCAGCAAGGGCTGGACAGTATGGAAGAGGCTTTTCAGTAGTGGCAGATGAGGTTAGAAAACTCTCTGATAGATCAAACAAAGCAGCCGATGAAATTGAGAAAGCTGTAAAATTGATGGCTTCTAACATCCAGTCTAAACTTTCATGGAAAACAGATGAAAATATCGTAAAACAAAAAGAACAATTTCTATCAAAAATAGAAACACAGCTTAGTGCAATAGGAGACAGTTACAGATTACTTGATCATATGAATAGAGAAATTATAGATAGGGTTGTTAAATCTTCTTCAGTTGTTAATCAAAAAGTTTTAGAACTTCTTGCAAATATTCAATTCCAGGACATAACAAAACAACAGATGGAAAAAATTATTGAAATACAAGAAAAATTTGAAGAGGTTTATAAGGACTTTCAAGCTGAAAAAATGGAGGAACTTGCTGAAAAATTGAGAAAAATTTCTGAATTTGATATAAATAAATTAAGAAGAATTTATGTAATGCAAAAACAAAGGGATACACACGATGTTTTTACTGGAAATAAGAAAACGAAAAGTTCTACTGAAGAAAATAATATTGTATTTTTTGATTAATCATCAGGAGGCTTAATGAAAAAATTAATAATGATTATTGATGATTCAGCCTCATTAAGACAAGTAGTAAAGATGACCCTTGAAAAACTTGGATATGAAGTTTTAGAAGCAAAGGACGGACAAGATGCACTAAACAAGGTAAAGGGAAAGAAAATTCATCTAATTATAACTGACCTTAATATGCCTGTCATGGACGGAATTACCTTTATAAAAGAACTTAAAAAACTACCAGAACATAAATTCACTCCTGTTATGATGCTTACAACAGAATCCCAGCAGTCAAAGATGATGGAAGGTAAAGCAGCTGGTGCTAAAGCATGGCTTGTGAAACCCTTTAAGCCGGAACAAATTATTGCTGCTGTAGAAAAGCTTATTTTACCCTAAAATTAGATAGTCCAAAATGCCATTAAAAATTTTTGTTGAAGATGAAAAATTAAAAATAAAAATTGATGGCAGCCTCACTATAAATGAAGTATTAAATATGAAAAAAGAGCTATCAAAATTAATAAATGCAAAGAATATTAATTTTGACCTCTCAGAAATTCAAGAGTTTGACTCTGCTGGATTTCAACTTTTATATACCTTTATAAGAGATAAAAGAAAAGAAGGTATAACAGTCATTATAGATGGTATCTCGGAAATAGTGAGAAATTTTCAAGAGACATATAACTTGGAGTTATGAATGACAACAGACCCAAAGGATATTTTTATTGAAGAAGGCTTTGAACTATTAAACATCGCAGAGGAAAGCTTACTTGATTTGGAGTCTGGTGAACAAACAACTGAGGCAGTAAACAATCTTTTTAGAGTAATACATACATTCAAAGGTTCTGCAGGTATTGTAGGATTTGATTATCTTCAAAGCTTTGCCCATAGATTTGAAAACTTTCTTGATGAGATAAGAGCTGAAAGAATATATATAACTTCTGATATAATCTCCCTTTTACTTAATTGTAAAGATTATCTCTCACAAGTTCTCAATCACATAAAGGCAACAGGTAAAGATTATAATGAAGAGATAAAGCAGAAAGGTGAAGAGCTTCTTTCTTATCTTGATAAATACATGGTTTGTCATTTAGAAACAGATGAAATACATTTAAGAAAAGAAAAAGAACCTGAAATAGAACTATCAGAGCAAGTATCATCTCCTTATTGGCATATTTCCTTAAGATTTAATGAAGATTTTTTCATGACCGGAATGGATCCATACCCTTTTATTTTATATTTAACAAAGCTTGGGAAGATAGTATCCATCAATACCTTGATTAACAGCCCATCTTTTTTAGAGTTTAATCCAGAAAAGTGTTATTTTGGTTTTGAAATTCAACTTGACACAGAATTAGACAGAAAAGCCATTTCAGATGTTTTTGAATATATAATGGATGACTGTAGTGTAATAATAATTCCACCTAAATCAAAAATTGAAGAGTATGTAAATCTAATACAGGAACTTCCAGAGGACAATGAACTTTTAGGACAAATTCTTGTAAAAAGTGGTGCTATCACAGAGAGGGAATTAGAAAGAATCTTGGAAATTCAAAAAAAGGGTGAAAACAAAAAAATTGGTGAATTACTAATAGAAAAGGAAAAAGTTGAGCCACAAATTATTCAGGCAGGACTTTGTAAACAATCATCTATTAGAGAGAAAAAAGCATTAGAACAAAAAAGCATTAGAGTTGATGCAGGTAAACTTGACAAAGTTCTTAATATAGTTGGAGAACTTGTCACAATTACATCTGGAATAATGCAGAGGGCAAAGTTTATCGGAGATGCAAAACTTGATGAATTTTCCTCAACACTTTCAAGGCTTGTAAGTGATCTAAGGGATCATTCTATGGAACTAAGAATGGTTCCAATTGGAGATACTTTCAGTAAATTTAAAAGAATTGTAAGGGACTTGGGAAAGGAATTTGGAAAAGAGATAGAGTTAGAAATAATAGGAGGCGAGACAGAGCTTGATAAAACCTTTGTTGAAAAACTTAATGACCCTCTTGTTCATATGATTAGAAACAGTATTGACCATGGAATAGAGAAAGCTGAAGAGAGAATTCAAGCTGGAAAACCACCAAAAGGGAAGATTACTCTGAAAGCTTATAACGAATCAGGAAATATAGTTATTGAAGTTACCGATGATGGCAGAGGACTTGATAGAGAAAAAATTGGGAAAAAGGCAGTAGAAAAAGGTTTAATTACTTCCTATGCTGGGATGTCTGATCAAGAAATATTTAATCTCCTTTTTCTACCAGGGTTTTCTACAGCAGAAAAAGTTACTAATATCTCAGGAAGAGGAGTAGGGATGGATGTGGTGAGGCGGAATATTGAGGAACTTAAAGGCACTGTTCAAATATTCTCTGAAAAGGGGAAATTCACTACTGTAAGGATAAAACTACCCCTTACATTGGCAATAATAGATGGATTTCTCGTTGAGGTAAACAGGGAAAACTTTGTGCTACCCCTCAGTACAGTCTCTGAATGTATTGATGCCTCAAAGGCAATATCAACAGACAGGCACTATATAAATTTAAGAGGAAAGCTTCTTCCTTTTATTGATATGAATGAACTTTTTTACGGAAAAAAAACCAATAATAATAATGCAAATATTGTAATTGTTGAATATGGAGAATTTCCAGTGGGTCTTGTTGTTGACAATATTCATGGTGAAATTCAGGCGGTCATAAAGTCTCTTGGAGAATTATACAAAAATGTAGAATTCTTTAGCGGAGCTTCCATTCTTGGTGATGGAAGTATAGCACTCATTGTTGATGTTGATAGACTAATAAAATTTGCACAAAAAAATTGTAAAATATGTTAAAAGGAGGATTGAGATGTTAAAAAACATGAAGATTGGATTAAGATTAGCATTAAGCTTTACTATTCTCGTAATTTTAATAATTGTCCTCTCAATTTTTTCACTTTATGAACAAGCTTCAATTAAAGATAAGTTAGACCGTATAGTTAAAGTAAATAACGAAAGAGCAGAATGGGCTAATATATGGGTAGATAATGTAAGAGAAATAACAATATTGATGAGAACAATGTTTCTTGTTGACCTAAAAGAAAGAGAGTCCTTAAAAAATAGAATTTATAATGATCATAGACCAAAATATGTAGAGGCAAGAAAAAGAGTTGAAGAATTGACTCCAAAGGATGATACAAAGGGATGGGAGTTAATCAACGATGTTGTAAACAAGCTACAGCCATTAGTTGAAGTAAACAATACAGTTGTAAATCTTCTTATGGAAGGAAAAGATAAAGAAGCTTTGCAACTTTTTATGGAAAAATCAAGACCTCAGACACGAGAAGTAATAAAAGCTTTAGATGCATTGATTGCCTATCAGAAGGAAAGGAATACCCTTAGATATAATCAAATCGTCTCTGAGATGCAATTGGCAAGAACGATTTCTATTATATTAGCTATTGTAGCGGTGGCTATAGCAGTAGTTCTTGGAGTATTCCTAACAAGAAGCATTACAAAGCCTGTAAATGAATGCGTAGATGCTCTTACTAAACTTTCAAAGGGAGACTTAACCTTAGAGTTAGAAGTTAAAAGAAAGGATGAAATGGGAATTTTAATGAAAGCAATGAAAGATATGGTTACAAAACTTCGCAGTATTGTCTCTGAGGTAAAAAATGTGGCGGAGGCTGTTGCCTCAGGGTCTCAACAGCTTAGTGCCACTGCTCAACAGCTTTCTCAGGGTGCAAGTGAACAGGCTGCCTCTATTGAGCAAACTTCATCTTCAATGGAACAGATGAGTGCTAATATAAAACAAAATACAGAAAATGCTATTCAGACAGAAAAGATTTCTCTAAGAGTTGCAGAAGAAGCCCGTAAGAGTGGAGAGGCGGTTATGCAGACAGTAAATGCAATGAAAGATATTGCTTCCAAAATATCAATAATTGAAGAAATTGCCCGTCAAACAAATCTCCTTGCTCTTAATGCAGCTATTGAAGCAGCAAGAGCAGGAGAACATGGAAAAGGTTTTGCTGTTGTAGCCTCTGAGGTAAGAAAACTTGCAGAACGTTCACAACAGGCAGCAGCAGAGATAAGCGGGCTTTCATCATCTTCAGTTCAAATAGCTGAAGAAGCAGGGCAGATGCTTACCAAACTTGTTCCAGAAATACAAAAAACAGCAGAACTTGTTCAGGAGATTACAGCAAGCAGTAAAGAGCAATCCGCTGGTGTTGAACAGATAAATAAGGCAATTCAGCAGCTTGATCAAGTAATACAGCAAAATGCCTCTGCATCTGAAGAGATGGCATCTACTGCGGAGGAGCTTTCAAGTCAGTCTGAACAGCTTACTGAAACAATGCAATTCTTTAAACTGGATAGTTCTTCTCTTTTAACTGAAAGTAAGACAAAACGAGAAAGAGTTCTTCCAAGAGGAGAGATAAAAACTACATTAAAGAAACCTCAATTAGAACAAAGAAAGGGAATACAGATTAATCTTGAAGAAGACAAAGATTTTGAGAAATTCTAAAGGGGGCAAAAATGGAAGGAGGAACCGAACTAAATAATACAAAAACTATAACTGCCTTAACCTTTACCCTTAATGAAGAAATTTTTGCCCTTGATATTAAATCGGTAAAGGAAGTCTTAGATTATACAAAAATTACAAAAATTCCTCAAACACCTGACTACATGCTGGGAGTAATAAATCTAAGGGGTAATGTGGCACCAGTTGTTGACCTTAAAATGAAGTTTAATATGCCTAAATCTGAAATTACTGTAAACACCTGTATTATAATTGTTGAAGTTGAAATAGAAGGAAAAAATCAAATTGTGGGAATATTAGCAGATTCAGTAAAGGAAGTTTTTGAATTTGACCTTAAAAACATTGAAGAGGCACCAAAGATAGGTTTGAATATTGACATTGACTTTATACTTGGAATAGCTAAAAGAGATGAAGAATTTGTTATAATTCTTGATATTAATAAGATATTCAGTGAGAAGGAAAAGGAACAGATAATAGGAACGGAAACAGAAACTCCCATTGAGAGCATATCTAAGGACATTAACTTAGAATTAGGAGAATGAACAAGGATAAAATTAATGTCCTTATAGTTGATGATTCAGCATTAGTAAGGCAAACTCTAACAGATATACTTAAAACTGACAATCAAATAGGCAGAATTGAAACTGCCCATGACCCCTATATAGCAGTTGAAAAATTAAGAGAGTTTATTCCAGATGTGATAATCCTTGACATAGAAATGCCAAGGATGGATGGTCTTACTTTTTTGAGAAAACTTATGTCTCAACATCCTATTCCTGTGGTTATATGTTCCTCCCTTGCAGGTAAAAATACTGAAGAGTACTGGCGTGCACTTGAGTATGGAGCTGTAGAAATAATTGAAAAACCTAAAACTGCACTTAAAGTTTTTTTTGAAGAGTCAAAAATTTTATTACTTGATGCTGTAAAGGCAGCTGCCAATGTAAATGTTAAAAAATATACTGGAATAAAAAAGATTGAGCCCAAGTTTACTGCAGATGTAATTGAGGAGAAGAAGAAGAAAAAACCTCAACTTACAACAACTGATAAGGTAGTTCTTGTAGGAGCCTCAACAGGAGGCACTGAGGCTTTAAGAGTTTTACTTGAGGGATTTCCCGTTGATGCTCCAGGTATTGTAATTGTTCAACATATGCCAGAGAATTTCACAAAAAGTTTTGCAGAAAGACTTAATTCAGTGTGTCAAATTACAGTTAAGGAAGCTGAAGACGGTGAATTAATCACTCCTGGAAAGGCTCTTATAGCAAAGGGGAACAAACATCTTCTTGTAAAGATTAGTGGAGCAAGATACTATGTAGAGTTAAAAGATGGTCCTTTGGTAAATAGACACAGGCCAAGTGTAGATGTGCTTTTTAGGTCTGGTGCAAACAGTGTTGGTAAAAATGCAATAGCTGTAATTCTTACAGGAATGGGTGATGATGGAGCTAAGGGAATGCTTGAGCTTAAAGAAACTGGTGCATATACCATTGCTCAGGATGAGGAGACCTCAGTTGTTTTTGGCATGCCAAAGGAGGCTATAAAGTTAGGAGCAGTAAATAAAATATTACCCTTACAAAAGATTAGTTCCTTTATTATGGAGTTGATAAAATCGGGATGGTAAATTTTAAATGAAAAAGCATATCTGTAATGTTGACTTTTTCAAGGAAACGCTAAGTGAAAAGGATTTCAAAATTTTAAGTAGTTTTATAGAAAAGGAATGCGGGATTCAGATGCCGCCTTCAAAAAAAATACTTCTTGAAAGCAGGCTGCGTAAAAGACTAAGAGCATTAGGTTTTAATAACTTTAAGGATTATATTAATTTTGTATTCAACAGCAATGATGGCAGGTATGAAATAGTTAATCTCATTGATGTAGTAACAACCAATAAAACAGAGTTTTTTAGAGAAAAAGCTCATTTTGATTTTCTTCTTAAAGAGGGACTTCCTAATTTATTGCCTCTGATTGAAGATAAAGGAATAATAAAAGTATGGTCAGCTGCTTGCTCAAGCGGAGAAGAACCTTATAGTATTCTTATTACACTCTCAGAGTTTGCAGAAGTAAATAAAGAAATCAGAGATTTTTATGTTCTTGGAACAGATATATGTACAAGAATGCTTGAAAAAGCAAGGGAAGCAATCTATCCAATGAGTTCTGTTGAAAACATTCCTTTTGAAATACTTAAAAAATATTTTTTAAAAAGCAAAGATAAAAGCTTAGGACTTGTTAAAGTAATACGAGAATTAAGGGAAAAACTGCATCTTAAAAGATTAAATCTAATGGATGAAGTTTATGATATAAAAGATAGCTTCCATATTGTTTTTTGTAGAAATGTGCTCATATACTTTAGTAAAGAAAATCAAATAAAAATTATAAAAAAATTAATTAGACATCTAATTACTAAAGGTTATCTTATTCTTGGTCATTCAGAAACTGTTTTAGATTCCTCCTTAGCTCTTAAAAGAGTTGGACCTTCTATTTTTCTTAAATTAGGTGATTAACTCATTTCTCTGCCAATTCTCTTAAGCCTTATTTCAAAATTAGAGGTATTCATTATAATTTTTCTACCTGTGTTTCCACCTACATCATAGGATATTATAGGTATTTTGTATTTCTCCAGCATTTCAAAGGCAATTTCAATATTTCTTTCGCCTATTAAGCTTATTTTTTCCTTGTTTTGTCCAGAAAGAAGATTAGCTCCACCAAAAATTTTAGCTTTAAGTCTTTTTGGTTCAATTCCTCTGTCTTGAAACTTGCCGATTAATTTAGGGATTGCTACATTTCCATACTTTGGGGTTGGAACTCCTTCACCATTCCACAGAGGCAACAAATAGTGATTCATTCCTCCCATCTTTGTTTCTTCATCCCATAAACATACTGCTACGCAAGAGCCAAGAATTGTAATTATATAAGTTGAATTATTAGTTAAATAAATATTTCCCGGTAAAAGAAAATAATTTTCCATATTTAGTATATCTCTTCCCCTTCAAAGAAAAATTCTGTTCCTGTGGATATAAATTCAGGAGTTGTCTCAAGCTCGGGAATGAAAACTGCAATAACTGTGTCATTCTCCTTTTGTGTTACTGTTATTTTGCCTCCCAAGAGGTCTAAAATCATTTTTGTAACTGAAAAGGATAAATTTTTACCCCTTCCCTTAAATGTAAGGTCTCTCATAAGATTCACCATTTCTGTGTAGTTTTTATTTATAATTTCATCGTCAAATTTTTCTCCTTTGTCTGTTATTATGAAGTTAAGATTTTTATCAGTTATCCAAATAGTAATATTAATCTCGCTTTCTTCAGGTGAATAGTAAATAGAGTTTTCAAGAATATTAATCAGAAGGATTTTTAACTTTTCAGAGTCATTTTTGAAGAATTTATTTTCTCCTATAAAGATTTTCTTTATATTAATCCTTTTTTCCTTTAACTTTATCTCAAGAAGGCTTATAACATCATCAATAAACTCCTCAACAACAATTTTTTCACTTTTAAGCCTAACTTCTCCAGACTCAAAATCAGCCATCAGAAATATATTTGAAAGTTTGTTATGTATATCAAGAGTTTCTCTGTATATTATCTCAAAATAATTGCCTATTTCTTCTTTGCTTATGTTACCTCTGTAGATATCATAGACTACAAGAAAAATCGTTGTTATCGGGTCAAATATTTCATTTTTGAGATTTGATATGAAGGACTGCTTGAAAGACTCACTGCTTAGGAGTTTTTCATTCATGTCCTTTAGTTTTCTTTCAAGACATTTTATTACTTTGTCCTTATCCTTTAATTCTGTGTCTTGTGTCTCCATTTTTAACCCCCTAAATTTTTATATTAATTACATTATAATAACTTTGCATTTTTTGTATAAAGGAAAAATTTTTCATTACTTAATTCTAAGATACCTTGACTTAGCGATTGTGATATAATTTATTTAAAGTGGGAAGGTTAAGATACTTAATAGTTTTTGCTATTTTTCTTTGCTTAGCACTCTTACTGATTTTTTCTATATCTTCAAAGCCTCCAGCAAAAATCGGTTTGATGGTATCTCTTACAGGTAAATATCCCTTAGCTGG
>JANXBR010000004.1 GCA_025060625.1 Thermodesulfovibrio sp. | reverse complement strand
AAGAGCATATTTTGGACAGAAGGATTATCAGCAGTCATTAATAATTAAAAGAATGGTTGAGGATTTGAACTTTGACATAGAAATTATCGTATGTCCAACAGTAAGGGAACAAGATGGTCTTGCAATGAGTTCAAGAAATACATATTTAAACGAAAAGGAAAGAAAAGCAGCTACTATTATATATAAAGCTTTACAAGAAGCTGAAAAGTTACTTAAAGAGGGATATAATCCAGAGGATGTTAACTTAAAAATTAATGAAATACTTAAAAGTGAACCTCTTGTTAAAGAAATTCAATATGCTGGCATATATGATCCTTTGACCCTTGATGAAGTTAAAGACAAACAAGACAGTTATTTAATTGCAATTGCCCTAAAAATTGGCGATACAAGACTAATTGATAATATTCTTATTGAATAGATTAATCTTTAAAGGTGTTTCTTATATTTACAAAGACATCAAGATTTTTCATAAAGATATCAAGAAGTTTAGGATCAAAATGGCTTTCTTTACTTTTCCTCATTATCTCAACTGCCTGGTCAACAGTGAAAGCTGGTCTATAAACCCTGTCTGATGTTAGTGCATCAAAAACATCACATATAGCAACAACTCTTGCGTATATGTGTATTTCTTCTTTCTTTAACCCGCGGGGATATCCTGAGCCATCCCATTTTTCATGATGCTGCTCAGCTATTACTTTTCCAGCCTTAAGTGTAACAAATTTTTGGTCAGTATCTAAGATTTTAGCACCTATAATTGTATGAAGCTTCATTACCTCAAACTCCTCATAGGTAAGAGGTCCTGGTTTTTTTAAGATGTTATCTGGAATTCCTATTTTTCCAACATCATGTAGGGGAGAAGCATAAAATAAAATTTCCTGTTCAGACTCGGACAAACCAGCAAGATGAGAAAGTAATTTTGCATAGTAACTCATTCTTCTTATATGCTGTCCCGTTTCCTCATCTCTAAATTCAGAAATCATACCAAGTTTTAAAACCATTTCATATTCTGCTTCCCTTGCAAGTTCCAGTGCTTCACGGAGTTCTTTTGTTTTCTTCATTACCTCTTGCTGTAGAACTTCATTTAGATTTTTTATTAAATCCTGATATTTTTTAACCTGAAGATTATTGAAAACTCTAAGTCTTAATTCTTCTGCATCAAAGGGTTTTGGAATAAAATCATTTGCTCCATATTTCAGAGCATTTTTTCTCTCCTTTTCATCTCCTGAGAGAACAACTATAGGAATATGAGATGTTTTAGAATCTGATTTTAAAACATTTAAAACCTCAATCCCATTCATGCGGGGCATTCGTATATCAAGGACAATAAGGTCTGGAGTATAATTTTTTAGAACTTCTATTGCTTCAACGCCATCACTTGCTGTTAGGACTTGTATATTCTGTGAGTCAGCAAAAATAGCAGAGATTAACTCTAAGTTTATAACCTCATCATCAACTACTAAAATTTTTGATGCTGTATCTTTAAACATTATATAATATATTAACATAAAATGATTATTTTATTACAAAGAGTAAAAAACGCATCAGTAAAAGTTAATGAAAAAACAATAGCCGAGATTAATAGAGGAATAGTTGTTTTTGTAGGAATTGAAAAGGGTGATAGCCAGAGAGATATTGATTATCTCGTAAATAAAATTATTAATTTGAGAATTTTTGAGGACAATAATGCCAAAATGAATCTCTCTGTGAAAGATGTAAATGGTGAAATAATGGTAGTATCAGAGTTCACTCTTGCGGGTAACTGTAAAAAAGGAAATCGTCCATCCTTTGAAAGAGCAATGCCACCCAAAGAAGCTGAGAAAATTTATAAAGATTTTATAGATACTCTTAGAAAGACAGGTATTTCTGTAAAAGAAGGCTCATTTAGAAGTTTCATGCATGTATCCCTTGTAAACGAAGGCCCTGTAACCTTTATATTAAGCACGAGGTGAGATATGTTTGAATCATTAACCAAGAACCGATATTATAAAGAAATTTTAAATTTTTTTGAAGAAAAAAAACTTATAAATGAGAGTTATCTCGTAGGTGGTTCTATTAGAGACCTTCTTCTGAAAAGGAAGCTAAAGGATCTGGACTTTGCAATCAAAGGAGATTCTATAGCGCTTGCAAAGGAATTTTCAAAACAAATAGGTGGAAGCTTTGTTCTTCTTGATGAAGCCTTTTCAATAGGAAGAGTTGTAAAAGATGATATAACAATTGATTTTGCTCGGTTAAGTGGTAATTCAATTGAAGCAGATCTTGGTGAGCGAGACTTTACAATGAATGCAATGGCTGTAGAAGTCTCACTTGATAGACTAATTGATCCCTTTGGAGGCCTTCAGGATATAAAAAATAGACTAATCAGGATGGTGAAGGAAGAAAATCTAAAAACAGACCCTTTGAGAGTGCTCAGAGCTTATAGATTTCATGCTACATTGAACTTTGATATAGAGGATAAAACTCGTGAGGCTTTGAAAAGAAATGCCCATTTAATAAGGATTACAGCAAAGGAAAGAATAAAGGAAGAACTCTGGCAGATACTCTCTGTGGACAACAGTGCAAAGACAGTTGAAATGATAATAGAAGATGAAATATTTAATTCATTTTTTAAACCTCCTGATTTATTACCACTAAAACCCAATCTTCAGGCACTGATAATAATTGAAGAAATATTAAATAATCCAGAAAAAATCTTTAACTACTATAAAACTCTCGGTTTAAATACAATAGTCTGTCTAAAATTTTCAGGAGTTTTTGGTTTTCATGCTCCCTCATTAATAAAACAGATAAAACCATCAAAAAAAGAGGAAAGATTTATAGAAAAACTGATAGAGGCAGGCGATAGCATCAAAAAAATAGAAACACTACTTGATAAGGTAAGATTTATCCAAAATTACGAAAATATCCTATATCCTGCCCTTATCTATGGCATAAGTGTAGATCCGATTGGAATGGCAAGAGCATGGTTTTATAGGGAAATTGAGAGTTTTTATAAAAAAGTTTATCTCAAAAATAAGAGAAAACTTCCAATTATCAAAGGAGAAGACATACTTTCTCTTGGCTTTGAACCATCTCCTCTGATTGGAGAAATTCTTGAAAGAATAGAGATCCTTGTCCTTGCGGGTAAGATTTCAAAAAAAGAGGAGGCATTGGAGGAAATAAGATATAAATTTAGATAGTAGAAAATGGTAATTTATTACAAAAATTAATGAAGAAAAGTTGTAAGATTACAAAATCGAATTTACTTATTATCTCATGCTCGCAACGTAAGAAAAAAGTTTTAGGAAAAGTGGAAGCATGGGAGTTGTATGATGGTGTTATTTTTAGGATGTTAAAGAAAATAGAGAGAGAAGAAGGGTTTCCTGAAAACCTTAGCATTATAATCTTATCAGCCAAATACGGATTTATCAAACCCTCTGATTATATTAGTTATTATGACCACCGATTAGACTCAAAAACATATATGAAACCATTTCTTCTAAATTCATTAAAAAAGCAAGTGGAATGCTATCATATTAGTAAAATATTTATCTGTTTAGGCAAAGATTATTTATCGGCAATTGAAGGATTTGAAACTATATTTTCCAAAAAGACTCAATTTCTATATGCAACAGGTGGTATAGGTTTAAAGATGTCCCAATTAAAAAAATGGATTCAAACTTTAAAGGAGGAATAAGATTGTCAACTATATCAAAAATATTTGGCAATTACAAAAACTCCCTTGATTATTCAAAGAAAAGATATCAAGAGTTATATATTGAGAGAGTTAGCAATGCACAAGCCTTTTACAAAGATTTTTTCTATAAATTAATTAAACAATATAAACCGATATTCTCTAACTCAGGAAATCTTTATAGATTAAAAAGAGAAATCTTAAAATTTTTTGAAAAAGAACAAATAGATTTTGTAGCAATTGATGGAACCTGTAGTAAAGAACCTTTTAAGGATTTTATCATCTTCTTTGGTGGAGCCTATGGAGCAAAAGGCAGTATTTCAATTGAAGGAGAGCCTCCAAAGGTTAGGTATCAAAAATGGGAAATTAATAAGGATGTAAGCATGGTTGCCTATATACCTATTCCCTTTGCGCAACTTTCAGACATTACTGATACAGATATGGAGGAAACCTTTGTAGTTTCTGATTCAGACCGAATCGATCTTTCCAACATTCAAACTTCAATAATGCAATTAGCTGAAATTTTTCTTGCCTATAACGTAGTAACAAGTTCCGTTTTAGAATCTCCCAAATTATTGATGCTTGATTTATCACCAAGTTCACTTATGGCAAGTGTAGCTATTGAACCTATACAGGTTCATTTAGCAGGATGTTATCCATATGACAGAAGAACCATAGATATGGCTGATATTGCTATTGCCTTTGCTCATCCTTTTAATTTAAAACTTGGAATTCCTGGAACTAAAAAATTTAAAAGATACTCTTTAATTATCTCAAAATTTCACTCAAATGGATCCAAACCTTTAGATGTTTACCAATTAGCAAAAGAATATGGCTTAACAATAGAAGATCTCGGATTTTCAAATGGTAAGATTAGCGGTGCAATTAAATATGTTATTGACAATAAAATAGCTGATTTAAAAGGTGGTATTTTAAGACCTCTTGTTGATGTTGAAGCTTCATGGGAATATGTAAAAAGTTTTTTTCAGAACCTTTGTCGTAAGCTTTTTATAGAAAAGGACCAATCAGCTTTGATTTACGATTCTGCTGATGAAAGGGGTATAAGGCGTAGAAGGTGGTTATCTCCTAATGATATTAAATTCTTAATCTCTGTGGGAATAAGAGCATTGATAGAAGAGTGTTGGAAGAGAAAAATTTTACTTACAGGAGTAGTTAAGGATTCACATTCAAGATACTTATCAAGAAACTATCTTGGAGTTTTAAAATATTTAGAACTTTATCCTGAATTAAATGAATTACAAGTTCTTCAATTACCATGGACAGACCGTATATTTCTTGAGACATTGCCCCTATGTGATGAAAATTTAGAAGCACCCTGGTCATCTATTGAAATTGATTCAGCTTTTATGACGTTATTTTTATATCAGCAGGATCCATCAAAATCACCTATTATTTCGGGAGTAAAAGGCTCAATTGTATTTAATGAAAAACTTTTTGCTAGGTCCTTAGCTCAATTTTTTATTAAGAGAAATAAGGCAACTCCATTAATGGGTCATGTTGTTTTTCTGGATAGACTTTTGTATTCTGAATGGGATACTGATAAACTAAGCTTAAAAATTAAAAATGACGAAATTGGAGAATTATCACTTTTTTATTGTCCCTATAATAATACACCTAATATCGGACAGGATATCATGCTTTATTTTCTAAGCACTCTTACACGAAATCACTTTCCCGAAGTAATTGGTTATCCCGATCCTCTACACAAGGCTGATTGGGGAGCAAAATCCATAGGAAAGAAGGTAAAAGAATTAATAAAAAATAGCGAAATTTCATTCAGAGCAAATCCTCTTAGTAAAACCTTTAGAATTATAAGAGACAGCTTAAGGAGGATATAAAATGTTTATTCCAAATATATTTGGCACATTAATGAAAATCACGGAGAATCCAGATACAAGATACGAGTTTGAAATCTGGTTTGATTATACAAAAAAAGCTATAAATCTTATTCGTGAAGGTACTATGGTTGTTGTTCCTAATTTTGCATCAAATAATATGGAAACACATTTGAGTATTTTAGAGATAGTCTCAATTTTACCTATGCATTATGCTCTTGGCTCTGATATCAGTGGCTACCCTGGATTTATTGTTGAAGCTGCACACAGCGCATGTTTGGACTGGGAGCAAGAAAATGAATCTACTGAAGACACAACAAAAATAAGGTGTATTGCTGTTCCTACTAATTTTGAGCTCAAACTTACTAATGATGAAACCACTTTTCAAATAGAGGAAAACATTCCTATGATTGGAGCAAAGGTTAATTTGTTAAATAATGAATATACACAGAGAGTTATTAATTTGGGGATAAATCCAGAAGTTGAAAATACATTAATAATAGGTAATTTAGTAAGAGACCCTGAGATTAACATACTACTCCGAATTGAAGACCTGATAAAGGTTCATTTTGGAGTATTTGGTTTCACTGGTGCAGGTAAATCTAACTTTATGAGCACATTAATAAGCAAAATTTTAGAGAATACTAAAGAACCCGTAAAGATAATATTATTTGATCTAATGGGAGAATATACGGCACTTTTAATTGATCAGCTTCTAAAAATTCCTAAAGCAAAAATTATATGCCTTGAGGAAAAGACTCTACCTGATATTGTCTTTAAATGCTTAAATAATGAGATCAAATTAACAAGACAGATCGCTGAAATTTATCAAAAAACCACTTTACTTCCAAAGATGCTTAAAAGAAGACAGAATGACTTTATAAAACCTTTGGGATTGTTAATATACCACAAGAAAATCAAACTATGGCAGGAACTTTTAGATTTAACCGTTGATCAGGCTGTACAAAAAGGTAATCCCTGGGGCAAAAGGCAAAAAGGTTCTTCTCATTGGAATAATATAAATAATATTATCGGACAAGTTTTTGGCAAATACAAAGACCAAGATGAGAAATTAACTTCTGATTTAGCGCAAAAATTACTGCAAAATTTAGAAAAAACTGAAAAGTTTAATCAATATAGAGAAGATTTTTCAAATCTAATTAATGTATTAAAAAGTGTGATTTTAACAAGTAACAAAGATATTAAATGTGGTATAACCACTAATGAGATAATTTCTGAACTTAATGACAAAACATCTTCCTCTCTTTATATAATAAACTCTCACAACCCTGATATACTAAGAGAGTTTGCCCATAGATTAGGCAACGAATTATATGATAATAGGCGTATGACAGGTGAAATAACTCCACTATGTCTATTTGTTTTTGACGAAGCTGATGAGTTTATTCCCCAACAACCAAAGGGTTCATATGAACTGTCTTCATCTATTGCTATGACCATAGCGCGAAGAGGGAGAAAATTTGGATTAGGGCTCGGAATAGCTACACAGAGGGTAAGATATCTGGATACAAGTATAATGGCACAGCCTCATACTTACTTTATAAGCAAGCTTCCAAGACAAACAGACAGAGAAGTGGTAGCTCAGGCTTTTGGAATATCAGAGGATATATTTAAGCAAACATTTAAATTTAAAAAAGGTGATTGGCTTCTCGTTAGTTATGATGCAACAGGACTTGATGCTATTCCAATACCTATTCACACTGAAAATGCTGATGATAGGATAAATAAATTTTTAGACGAAATTAATAAAAATAAATAATGATTGATGCGTTACTTTTTACCTGATTGGGAAGACCGATTAGATCCAAATTATAACTTTGAAAATGATGAATTCAGCAGAGATAAATCCATAGCCTATGATACTGATATATATGCTCACCAAATTTTCAAAAAGCCTCCCTATGACGGAATTTTAGTTAGTTTAGCAATTTTCAAAAATAAAATTAATTTAAATTCAGACATCAATGGACAAAGGCAAGTCAGAACTTACGGTTCTATCAAAGAATATCTTAAAATACATCCCAAATCAAAATTAGAAGTCATGGGAGATTGTGGCGCATTTAGTTATATTAATGAAGAAATACCACCAGATGATTATCATACTGAGAAAGTTGCTGAAACATATCAATCTCTAAGATTTGACTACGGTGTTTCAGTTGACCACATGATTCCAGATATAATAGTAAAAAAAGTTGATGGAAATAAAAAGATAAAAATTCCACTCACAGACCAGCAAAAAGAACAAAGACGTCAGTTAAGCATTAGTAATGCTAAGGATTTTATTAAATATCATAGAAAGAAAAATCTAAACTTCATACCTATTGGAGCAGTGCAAGGTTACTCACCAGAGACTTATGCAGATTCCACAGCAAGATTAATTGAAATGGGATATTCATATATTGGAATTGGCACATTAGTGCCGAAATCAGATGATGAAATAGTTGAAATTCTTAAAAGAGTGAAAAAAGTTATTGCTAAAAAAAATATTAAAATTCATCTTTTCGGAATACTACGTCCACAAATAATAAAGGAATTCAAATCCTTAGGTGTTTCAAGTCTTGATAGTGCTTCATTTTTAAGAAAAGCATGGTTAAGAGCAGGTAGAAATTATATTACAAAAAATGGGGATTGGTATGCTGCAATAAGAGTACCCTATTCTGATAATCCTGTATTAATAAAAAATGCCTTAAAAGAGGGCTATTCAATAGACAAAGTAATAGAAATGGAAACAAAAGCATTAAAAGTCTTAAGAGATTATGCAGACAGAAAAACAAAAAATATTGAAGAAGTTCTAAATACGATTCTTGAATACGATAAACTTCTTTTAAGAGAATATGACGGTAATCACCATTACGATAAATATAGAAAGACATTAATGGATAGACCCTGGGAAAAATGTAATTGTGAGATATGCAGAAAAATTGGTGTGGAAGTAATAATATTTAGAGGTTCAAATAGAAATAAAAGAAGAGGATTCCATAATATTAAAATATTTTACGATTTTATTTTAAAAAATAAGAGTTGATTTTAAATATAATATTTAAAGATACAAAATTGGCTTTCTTATTTGAAACGATAATTATTCTCATACATCAAATAGAAAAAAATCTCTTATAATAAAACTATGAAATTCAAATTTTTACATGTTGCGGATCTTCATTTGGGCTTTCAAATTAGAGGCTTAGATAGAACTAAATATTGTAAGAGAGCTATATTAAAGGCAATTAATATAGTCAGAGATAATAATCTTGATGCCCTAATAATTTCGGGAGATTTATTTGAAAACGATAAAATTTACAGGGAGGATATAGAGTTTTTAAATGAAACTTTTGAATTAATTCATCCTAAACCAGTAGTAATTTCTCCAGGAAATCATGATTTTTTAAACTTTAATTGTGCCTATGATCAAAGATTTCTAAATATATTAAGAATTAAGGATTGGAGCGAAAATGTAAAAATTTTTAAAATACCAGAATTCTCCAATTTTTCATTTGGAGATATAAATATTTATGGCAAACCATGCTTAAATAGACAAGCTAAAGCCTTTGATAAGCCAATCAATATTGAGCCATCAAAAATTAATATAGCTGTAATTCATGCATCAAGAATAAATTTTTCTCCACAGGGTAAGGAAATATGGAATCCTTTTGAAGACAAAGATATATTAAATTCTAATTTTGACTATGTTGCTCTTGGACATTATCATAACTACTCTGAAATCTCTGATGGTTCAGTAATTAAATCAGCCTATCCAGGCAGTATGGTACCAGTTTCCATTGCTGAATATGGAAAAAGAGGTGGATTGATTGTTGAGATTATAAAAAAAGATAACAAAATATCTACTGAAGTAGAATTCGTTGAATTAAGTGATTTCTCAATCAAAAAGATTGAAGTTTCACCCTCTCAAAATATTGAAAAAATTAAAAATGTCATATTATCTGAAATATCAGACAGTAATAATCCTAAGGATAGTCTTTTTATTTTAAAAATTAAAGGTATGGGTGATTTAAGCATAATGTATTTAAAAGAGCTTTTCTCTGAATACAAAATTCTGTTTGATACTTCTGAATTCACAAAATTTGATATGGAAAAACTGAAAGAAACTTCACCAGAAACAACTATGGGTACATTTATTAATGAAATGCTCAAACTCATTGAAAATGCCGATGGCAGAGAAAAACAAATTCTTGAAGATGCTTTAATCTATGGGCTTGATGCTTTTGCTGGTAAACAAATAACTCCAAGATTTTATGATGAGAATTAAAAGAATATTAATAGAAAATATCGGACCTTATAAAAATAAAGAATTTATTTTTGAACATTCTTGCAATTTAATAATTGACAGAAATGAAACTGGCAAGTCTGTTCTTGCAAAATCTATAGTTGAAGCTCTTTATCCATCAAAACAGCCTATAATACCTTTGAACAATGGAAAGATTACACTGGAAATAGAGGCAGATAATGAATTTTTTCAGATTACAAGAAATTACAAAGGATATCAGATATTTAAAAATGGCAATCCTATAAAATATGAAACTAAAAATAAAGGAAAAATAATAAAAAAACTACCTGGAGAGATTATTTTTAACATTCCGAGAGAAATTTTCATTAATAGTTCTTACTTAGCTCAAAAGTCGGGAATAAATACCAAAGAACTCTATCCAGTCACATCCTTTTTAGAACAGGCTATTGATACAGGTTTTCGGGATACATCAGCATCTTCAGCTTTATCCAAAATAAAAGAAGCACTTTATGATAACATTCACAGTGGTGCATTATTTCCTTTTATTACAAAAGGTAAGCTGGATACAGCAATAAAAATATGGGAAGAAAAACTATCTGATTACGAAGAAAAAAAATCATATCTACAAAATTTAATAGAAAAAGAAACGGAAATTATTAAAAATTACACTGAATTACTTTCTGAATTTGATAACATAAACTAC
Organism: Thermodesulfovibrio sp.; assembly: GCA_025060625.1. Taxonomy (GTDB): domain Bacteria; phylum Nitrospirota; class Thermodesulfovibrionia; order Thermodesulfovibrionales; family Thermodesulfovibrionaceae; genus Thermodesulfovibrio. The sequence goes on along the minus strand of JANXBR010000004.1, from coordinate 31,016 downwards.
AAGCTTATAAAACTTGATAGTGATTATGCTACATGGAAAATTCAACAAGATAATTTTTACCGTGCAGAAATTCAAAATCTTGAAAAAAGAAATAACGAATTAAAAGAACTTGAACGAATTGTGCAGTTTTCTAAAGATTTTGAAAATCTAAAACCTGAAGAGCAACAATTTATAGTTCTTTATGAAAATGAAGTTCAGTCTTTACAGAGAGATTTAATATTAAATGAAGAAAGAAAAGAAAAAACAAAAAAATTTCTAAAAAATGTATATTTGATAAGTATTCTAACAGCTATTTTTAGTATTTTAGGGGGAATTTTTATAGATAAAATATTTTATATTGGAATTATTTTCTGTATTTTTAGCCTTTTTTATCAATTCAAACTTAATAGCGAAAATAAAAAACTAAACCATGAAATAAAAACTTTAAAATTAAAATATGATGATATTTCTGAAAAAATAAACAATATAATTTCTAATTTTACCATCCCAATAAATGACAAAAGTGAATTCTTCAGTTTTTTTAAAAAAATGAATACACATAAAAATGAAATTAAAGAATTTATTGAAAATTCCAGAAAAATTGAAGAGTTTAAAAAACTTCTACTTTCAAAAAATGAAATAGACTTCTATGAATCAAAAATTATTTCCAAAAATAATGAAATTAGCAATACAAATATTGAACAATATGAACAGAAAAGGGAAAAACTTATTAAACTTAAAGAACAGATAAAAGATAATCTTCATAAACTACAAGCAGATTACGATAAAATTATACAATACAGAAAAGAAATTGAAAAAATAACTGAACAAATTCAGTCTATTACAAAAAACATAGAAAATCTGGAAAGATTTAAAAGGGCTTTACAAAAATCTTTTGAAGTACTTGAAAATATTACAAAAAAACATCATGAACGCTGGTCTGAAAAATTAAACAAAAAGGCTTCAACACTTTTAAGTAAGATAACAGACAAAACAGTATATATATCTTTTGGTAAAGACTTATCTTTTAATATAAAAGTTCCAGAAATTGAATATCCCTTATCTGAAAAAGAAATTGAGAGCAAACTTAGCGGAGGCATAACAGAACAAATATACCTTACTGTAAGACTTATGCTTGCTGACTTACTAAGTAGGGGTATAAAAATTCCTTTTATACTGGATGAACCATTTGCACACTCAGATGATGAAAGATTTATTAAGGGCATGAAATATTTAATAAAGGAGATTTCAAATTCAAATCAAGTAATTATACTCAGTTGTCATCAACATAGATTAAAACTCATTGAAGAATTGAAAAGCTCTTTTTACTTAATTTCAGTTAATAGTGAGGCTTAAAACTTTACTAAATTCTTAATTTTATGTTAATTTTTAAAATTAATCCTTTCAAGAAAGGTGGTGAAGACAATGGGAATTTCTCCAGAGAGAAAAAAGGAGCTTATAGAAAGTTTTAAAATCCATTCTTCTGATACAGGTTCACCTGAGGTGCAGATTGCTCTAATGACTGAAAGAATTAATTATTTAACGGAACATTTTAAAATTCATAAAAAGGATCACCATTCAAGAAGAGGTCTTATTAAATTAGTAGCACAAAGAAGAAAGCTTTTAAATTATCTAAAAAAAATTGACAAAGAACGATATGGCAAACTCATTGAAAGACTCAGTATCAGAAAATAAATTGAAAAGAGGCAGAATGTGGAAGTAGAAATTGAGATTAAAGGAAAAAAACTTATTTTACAAACAGGAGTTTTTGCAAAACAAACAAATGGTTCAGTTTTAGTAAAATATGGAGACACATATGTATTATCCACTGTGGTTGCTGAAAAAACGCCCAAAGAAGGACTGGATTTTGTTCCACTGACAATTGACTATCAGGAAAAAGCCTACTCAGCAGGGAAAATACCAGGAGGTTTTTTTAAAAGAGAAGGCAAACCTACTGATAGAGAAATTCTTGTCTCCCGTTTAATTGACAGACCTATAAGACCTCTTTTTCCTGAGGGATTTAACTGTGAAACTCAGGGCATAGCATCTGTACTTTCTTATGGTGATGAAAATATTGCTGATATTCTAAGTATAATTGGAATCTCATCTGCTTTAACCATATCGGATATTCCATTTGGTGGACCTGTTGGAGCTGTAAGAGTTGGAATGGTTGGAGATGAATTCATTTTAAATCCTGACAATGTGGAATCAGAAAAAAGCATTCTTAACCTCGTAGTTGCAGGCACAGAAGATGCTGTAACCATGGTTGAAGGTGGAGCTGCAGAATGCTCTGAGGATATTCTTGTAGATGCCTTAAAATTTGCCCATATCCATATTAAAAAAATTGTTGAATTGCAAAAAAAACTACAGCAATTAGTAAGTAAACCAAAAAAAGAAATTATCTATCCTAATGAAGACGAAGAACTTCAAAAGGCAATTTCAAATATAATTCTAACAAAGATTGAAAATGCTTTATTTCTTCCAAAAAAACTTGAAAGACAGCAAGCCCTTGATGAACTTCTTAATGAATGCCTTAAAAGTTTAAATACTGAGGAGTTTCGCCATAAAATATATGGCAGTAATTATGATAAAGATTTATCCCTCCAGATAACTAAAGCTTTTGATAAAGTCGTTAAAAAACAAATGCGACAATCATATTTAAAGAAAGGTATAAGAGTTGATGGTAGAAAACCCGATGAAATAAGAAACATTACATGCATGATTGGAATACTACCGAGAGTTCATGGATCTGCTTTATTTACAAGGGGAGAAACTCAAGCTCTTGTTGCAACAACCTTAGGCACTTCAGAGGATGAACAAAAAGTTGATTCGCTTGAAGGCGAGATATTCAAAACCTTTATGCTACACTATAATTTTTTACCCTTCAGTGTTGGAGAGGTTAAACCATTACGAGCACCTGGAAGAAGAGAAATCGGTCATGGTTATCTCGCAGAAAGAGCTTTGAGTTATGTAATTCCATCAAAGGATGAATTTCCATATACAATAAGGGTTGTATCGGATATTCTTGAATCAAATGGTTCATCATCAATGGCTACTGTATGTGGAGCAACGCTTTCTCTTATGGATGCTGGAGTGCCCATAAAAGCACCTGTTGCAGGAGTTGCTATGGGACTTATTAAAGAGGAAGAAATGACCGTTATTCTTACAGATATTCTCGGAATGGAAGACCACTATGGTGATATGGACTTCAAAGTAGCAGGAACTGAAAAGGGCATAACTGCCTTCCAGATGGATGTAAAAATTTCAGGAATCAGTTATGAAATATTTAAACAAGCTCTTGAGCAAGCAAAAAGGGCACGACTATTCATACTTAAAAAAATGGCTGAAACAATCTCAGAACCTAAAAAAGAACTTTCCCTATATGCTCCGAGAATATATAAAATTCAAGTCAAGCCTGAAAAAATCAGAGATATAATCGGTACTGGTGGTAAGGTAATAAAAGGAATTATAGAAGAGACAGGGGTAAAAATAGATATTGAAGATAAAGAAGGAATCGTCAAAATAGCTTCATACAATGAAGACTCTGCTAAAAAAGCAATTGAAATAATAAAAGGGATCACCCAAGAAGCTGAACTTGGAAGAATCTACATGGGAAAGGTAACAAGAATAGTAGATTTTGGTGCTTTTGTGGAAATAATGCCTGGAGTTGAAGGTCTGCTCCATATATCTCAAATATCTGATAAACGAATTCAAAAAGTATCTGAAGTATTAAAAATAGGAGATCAAATTCCTGTTAAAGTAATTGAGATTGACGAGCTGGGAAGAGCTCGTTTAAGCAGAAAAGAAGCACTGCGAGAGATAGAAAATAAAACTGTCACAAAAAAATAAGTCTGATGATAAAAAAAACATATCTTTTCTCAAATACTCCCTTAATAATGAACAAAATGAACTATTACAAATCCTTTGTTCTCGGTATATGGATAAAACATGGAACCAGACATGAAATCTCCTCAAAAAATGGATTATCTCATTTTATAGAACATCTCTTTTTTCAGGGAACACCCAAAAGAAACGCTCGACAGATATCTTTTGAGATTGACAGTATTGGTGGAGATATAAATGCCTTTACTTCAAGAGAGTTTACAGCATTATACATAAAAGTTTTAAATACTTCCATATGTAAAGCTTTAGAAATAATTGGAGATATTTATTCAAATCCTCTTTTTCCTGAACAAGAAATAGAAAAAGAACGTTCAGTCATACTTGATGAAATAAGAACAGTAAATGATACACCAGATGAACTAATTCATGATCTATTTATGGAAAACTCATTTCCTAATGGATTAGGGCAACCAATTCTTGGAAAAGAATCCACATTATCAAAAATATCCAGACAAGACATAATTGAGTGTTACAACAACTTTTATGGAATAAATAACTGTGTAATAAGCTGTGCTGGAAATTTTGAAGAAAAAACTTTAATAGAATGCCTTGAGAAAAATATTGCAATAAGACCTTCAAACAAAACTCCATTAATTAATAAAACAGTTTTTTCTCCTTGTCTTAAAGTGCATGAGAAAGATCTTAATGAGACTCATCTGTGTATAGGTGTTGACACCTTTTCATTTAATAGTAACTATAGAAATGCCCTAACTCTGCTTAACTGTATAATTGGAGGAAGTGTCAGCTCAAGATTGTTTCAGGAAATAAGAGAAAAAAAGGGATGGGTATATAATATTTATTCTTTTATTTCATTTTATCAAGACACAGGCATTTTCGGTATCTATACTGCCTGTGACTATAAAAAAATAAACAGAATTATTGAAACAATCTTCAAAATATTAAAACAAGTCCCTGAAAATTTAAAAAAAGAAGAAATAGACAGAGCAAAGACTCAAATCATATCGCAAATTCTTTTTTCTTCTGAATCACCTGGTTCGGTTATGCATAATTTAGCATATCAGGAATTATATCTCGGAAAAATCTTTAGCATTAAAGAACAGATAAAACAGATTGAAAAAGTATCTTTAAAGGAAGTTCAAAACATAGCATCTCTCTTAAAAGATAAAAAATTTTCAATAACAATTCTTGGACCAATAAGTAAAAGAGAAATTAATATTGAAATATAAAAAAGGGCGGATAATAAACTCCGCCCTTTAAAGACTTTTTAAATCAAATTTAAGCAGCCTCTTTCTCTTTAATACTTTCTTGTCTCATTGCCGCCTTTGCAAATACCATAGCTGTTGCTCTGTAAACCATATGTGCCATCTTTGAATGAGGTGCATAAGTAAAGAGAACAAATACGAAGACAAGATGGGTAACATATGATGCATATGCTAATACACCTGTATCTGCAAGCCTAAGAAGCTCAGCCATAAATCCTGTAATACCAACACCAAGAATTACCACTATAAGAAACCAGTCAAAATAGCTACCAATTCCTTGTTTTACTGCATTTTTAGACCGGTTGGCAATTATGTATAACATTCCAATTATGAGAGCTATACCACTGACATTTCCTATTATCTTTACTATATTTGTTTGTGGATATGGTGACTCCCACTTTAAGACCCATTCATAGAACATAGCTATACTTGTTGTTATGGCAAGTCCTATAAAGGCATATAAAACAAGTAAGTGTGCTGTTGTTCTACCTTTATTTAAAGTGCAAAGTTGAAATTTCTTATGAAGCAGTATATCCCTGATGGTTTCATAGATACAGTTATATATGTCCTTTCTCTTAAGCTCTACTCCAGCAGTCAGGTCAAGCCAGTATTTTTTCACTCCTAAATAAAAACATATCACTGCAAAGCCTGCTGCTGCCATAAAGGGTACATCTATCCATGGCACTGCTGGTAAGAATTTTGAATAGGCTAACTCTCCATGTTCACCTCTGGGAATTTCTGTGCCTGTAAAATATCCTAAAAGATAAAGTTCTCCAAGGAATAGAAGCACAGGAAATAGAAATAGCAGTATAAGATATTTAGGCTCAGCTACCCACTTTGCAAGAAAGCTTGGTGGAGAATAATTCTGTATCATGAGTTTTCTAACAGCCCCTAAAACTTCACCAGGCTTTGCTCCTCTTGGACAGTAAGCTGTGCAATCACCGCAGTGATGGCAGAGCCAGATATCTGGATTTTTAAAGAGCTTTTCTTTAAGACCCCACTGTGCATAAAGCATCTCTTTTCTTGGAAATGGTTTGTCATCTGGCGAGAGATTGCAAACAACCGTGCATGTGGAGCACTGATAACATTTTTTTAGTGATTCTCCACCTGCTTTTATAATTTCCCTTGCAAACTGTAAATCTGGTTTTATTGGTTTGTCCATCTCTTCCCTCCTTAGAAGCCCTTAAATGGATTAGGACCAATTTGTCTTATCTTGTCCATAAACTCATTTATTATGTCGGGTATTCTCCAGTATTCATCAATAGCAACTTCATACATCTGAACTCTATCTGACTCAAGCTGGAGTCTATCCAGTGTCTCCTGAACTTTGCCAAGCCTATACTTTGCAAGTTCACTACCCTTTGCAAAGTGACACTGATAGTTTTCACCAAATTTACAACCTAAAAGCAACATTCCATCAACTCCTCTTGAGAGCGCATCAGCTATCCAGACAAGATTCATTGAACCAAGACATCGCATCTGAATAAATCTCACAGCAGGATCAAGTTTAAGTCTATTAAGAGATGCGGTTTCTATTGCAGGGAACGCATCATTTTCACAACAAAGAACAATTATACGTGGTCTATCATCCTCACTTGGCACAGAGACATTCTTCATCATTGTACCAATCATATCAACGCTATAATCCTTAAAAGATACTATTCTCTCTGGGCACGCACCCATACATGTTCCACATCTACGACATCTGTTTGGTTTATAGTAGGGTATTCCTTTTTCATCTTCATCAATAGCTCCGAAGGGGCATTCCTCTGTACAGCGCTTACAGGCTGTGCATTTTGTAAGGTTTGGCTCTGGAAATGATGTATCCCAAGCTCTTGGATGAACTGCCATACCTTTTGCTACATGTTCAATTACCTGTATTGCTTTAAGTGCAGCACCACGAGCATCTTCTTGTGCTTCTGTCATATTCATAGGCTGACGCACAGGTCCTATCGCATATATACCTGTTCTTCTTGTTTCATACTGGAAACAGATAAAGTTAGAGTCAACAAAACCAAAACCACCCTCCAAGAAAGGAAGTTCAGGACCCTGGCGATATCCAAGATTTAGTATGAACTCTGGTTTTTTGGTTTTTTCAATGTATTTTGCCTTTTCCTCATCTCCCTTTGCTGCTGCTTCAGCAAGTCCTATAAGATAATCCTGAGGCTCTTTAGTAGTTGGCACCATTCCTGTCGCAAGAACAACCATCTCTGCCTCTATTTCAGCTTGTTCACCAAATAAGGAGTCTTTAACAGTTACAATAAGCTTGTCATACTCTTCTCTTATTGCAGTTACTTCACCCTTAGCAAGCATAACACCTGGAGCATTCTGTGCCTCCTTATAGTAATACTCTAATTTGCCTGGTGTTCTCATATCCTTATAAATAATCATTGCAGAGGCATCAGGATTTCCATCTGTTACATATCTTGCCTGTTTGAGTGAAGTTACACAACACATACCTGAGCAATAAGGGAGGTGTTCAGCATCTCTTTGTCCGGCACACTGAATAAATAAAACAGATTTTACTTTTTTCTCGTCAGATGGTCTTTTAATAACACCATTGTTTTTCTTTGCAATTTCCTCAAACTCAAAATTTGTTACTACATCTTTAAACTTGCCATAACCATATTTTTTTGTAAGTTTCTTGGCATCATAGGGTTTCCAACCTGTTGCCTGAATAATTGCACCAATCTTTATTGTCTCAGTAGAACCATTCTTTGCAATCGTTACATCAAAATCACCAGGCTGTCCATCTATTCTTTCAATCTTTGAAGATGTATAAACTTTAATCTTTGGATTTGATGTGACCTCATTAATAATCAAATCAAGATTTACATCTGATAGAACTCCTTGTGAGTAATCATCTGTAGGCACTTTTTTATAGAGCTTTCTTGCAAAACCACCAAGCTCAGCTTCTTTTTCTACAAGGACAACATCATATCCACATTTTGATGCTTCCAATGCAGCTGTCATTCCAGAAATACCACCACCAACTACAAGTATTGTTTTATTGATCTCAATTATGTATGGCTGAGGTACTTCTCCTTTTTGAGCTTTAATAACGCCCAATTTGATATAGTCTTCTGCTGCAAGTTGTTTTTCCTCATCTGCCTCAATTGTCCATACAGCAAGTTCTCTTACAGGTACACGTTCAACAAAACAACCGGGAAAATTAAACTCATAGGTTTTAACTCTTGGGGAACAACCTGCAATAACTATGCTGTTTACTCCTTGTTCAGCAATGTCCTTCTTAATTAGCTCCACACCTTCATGGCTACAAAGAATATCGCTAACTGCTACAACAGGAACTCTGAGAGCATTCTTTGCTATGTTGGAAATTTTTTCAACATTTATTACATCACCTATACCGCAGCCTTTACAGATATAAAGTCCTATTTTCTTTTCCATGGGTTACCTCCTTACACCAATCTGAATTGCCTTGAGGGCTGCGCCTGTGGAGTCTTTTCCACAACCTGCCACATCCATCGGGTTTTTCGCACATCCAGCAGAATATATACCCTCAGCCTCAACGACAAAACCATCTATGGCATACTTAATCCCTGGAACCTTGAACTCCAAACCCTCTGGTTGCATTCCTGTGGCAAGAACAACCATATCTACCTTTTGTTTAATCTTCTGCATATTAAGCATATCCTCTACTGTGACCATTACATCATCTGACTCTGTATCCTGTTCAATAGCTGCCACTTTACCCTTAATTAAATTAACCCCACCTTGCTCCTTAACCTGATTGAAAAACTTCTCATATCTACCAGGTGTTCTTATGTCAATATAATAAATATAAACCTCAGCATCAGGATTTTGTTCTTTTAAGTAAAGTGTATGCTTCAAAGAGGCAAGACAACAGATATAGGAACAGAAAGGTAGATGATTTTCATCTCTACTTCCTGCACACTGAACAAAAGCAATCTTTTCAACAGGTTTACTATCAGAAGGTCTTAAAATTTTTCCACCAGTTGGACCATTCTTTGAAGCAAGCCTTTCAAACATCATGTTTGTAACTACATTTTTAACCTTACCAAAGCCTAAATTATCTATTTTCCCTGCATCATAGGGTTTCCAACCTGTTGCCACAACAATTGAATTAACTTTCACTTCTATTGTCTCACTCTGCATATTTAAATCAATAGCATTATATTTGCATGCTTCAACACAAGGTGCAGGACAGTCCTTTGGACAAGCTACCCTGTCCAAAACATATCTCAATGGGAAAGCCTGTTCAAAAGGCAGATAAATTGCTTTTGTCTTGTTAAGTCCAAAATTAAAATCATTTTCCCTTTCTGCAGGGCATACTTCAGAGCAAGCATTACAGGCAGTACAGTTTTCATTTACATATCTTGGATTGATCTTTATTTTTACATTATAGTCACCTGGTGAACCAGAAATTGATTCAATCTGAGCCATTGTATAAAATTTTATCTGTGGATTTACTTTTATACGCCGATAATTAATCTCAAGACCGCATAAGGGTGGGCAGATTTTTGGGAAATATTTATTTAGTTGAGCAACTCTTCCACCGAGATAGGAATTTTTTTCAACAATTATTACTTCTGCACCTGTCTCGGCAGCCTCAACTGCAGCAGTCAAACCACTAAATCCCCCACCAATGACCAAGATACGATTAGGGCTACCATTATGATGCATTCTCAGCCTCCTTTATTGAATTATCTTAAACATAAAAATTCGTAACACAGCTTTAGGCTGCATTACGAATTTTTAATTAAAACCTAAAAAGAAGAATTTAAAGGGAGGGAAGTCGCTCCCTCCCTTGTATACCCTCATATTAATCAGGAATGATCTGAACGTATGGGACTTTCTTAATTGTAAATGTATCTGTTGCTGGATCATAGACTGAGTTGACAAAGCAACGCCAATTGTTATCATCAACAAAGTCAAAGTCGCCTCTGTAGTAGTAACCAGGATAACGGGATTCTTCTCTAAAGAGGATGTGTCTTGCATGAGCCTCAAGAGCAAGAGTTCTATGATAGTTTTCCCAGCAACGGAGAAGCTCATGAAGGTTAGATGCTGCGAGTTTATTAGCATCCTCTTTGAGAAGTTGAAGCTTCTTAAGTCCTTCCTCAATCATGGTCTTAGAGGTCATATACCATGTTCCAATTCCACCGAAGTATTCATCAGCAATCTTCATAAGTCTTGCCTGATACATATCAGGTTTAATGTAGTATGGATTGACCTTTGGATCAGTGGAGTAAGTCTTATACTTCTCGTATATCTCAAATGGGAGATACATCTCTGCTGCAAGAGCATTAATGTCTTCTCCAATGGTTGGAGTATATCCAGGATTGTCAAGTATGAAGGCAATAGCAGCTTTTGCTGCAATTCTTCCTTCAGCATGAGAACCTGAAGAGAATTTATGTCCTGAGGCACCAACTACGTCACCTGCAAAGAAAAGACCAGGAACAGTTCCCATTCTGTTATAACCCCAGAACCACTCTGCAGGTGCTCCAGGAATGTCTCCAGGTCCACTTACCCAGAATCCTGCACATCCAGCATGAGAACCAAGGAGATAAGGCTCTGTTGGCATAATCTCTGATGGAACCTTATCTGGTTCAACATTATTTGCTGCCCAGAGTCCTGCCTGACCAATACACATATCAAGGAAGTCTTCCCAAGCTTCTGCTTCAAGATGTTTAAATCTCTTTGCATCCATCTGCTTTGCAAGTTCCTGCATAGCAATATGTGTATTCATTAATACAGGACCCTTACCCTGCTTCATTGTTTGCATCATAAGATGGTTTCTTATTGCAGTTCCAAGAGCCTCTGCCCATTTTCCATATCTCTGAACTGCATCCTTAAACTCTGGTGTGTCCTTTGCACAGTAGTCTTCGCCAAGAGCATTCGTTGCTTTTGCTTTGAAGAAGAGGAACCATGCACCAACTGGACCATATCCATCCTTAAATCTTGCTGGAACAAATCTGTTTTCCATCATTGTCATCTCTGCTCCAGCGGTCATTCCAAGATAGTATCCTGAACCAGAGTTCCATACTGGATACCAAGCTCTACCCATACCTTCTTTTGTGGATCTTGGTCTGAATACATTAACAGCTCCACCACATGCAATAAGAATTGCCTTTGCTTTGAAGAGATAAACCTTATTCTCTCTTACACTAAAGCCGATTGCACCTGCCATTCTCTTTGGATCATTTGCATCTCTAACAAGTCTTGTGATAAATACTCTTTCAAAGAGATTCTGAGCCTGTCCAGTTGCTTTTCTATTATATTCAAGAGCTGCCTTTCCAGCCTCGGCAACGATAACCTTATAGGATTCACCGTTTATCATGATCTGCCATTTACCAGAACGGCAAGGTGTTCCACCATCTTTTAATGATGGGATTCCTTCATCTCTTGCCTGGAAACCATCTCTTGACCAACCATCGGCACCCTTTTTCCAGATGGGAAGTCCCCATTCCTCAAACATATGAACTGAGTTATCAACATGTCTTCCAAGGTCATAGACAAGGTCTTCACGAATAATTCCCATAAGGTCTGCACGGACATATCTTACATAGTCCTCAACCTTATTCTCACCAATATATGTGTTAATAGCACTAAGACCCATTGCCACAGCACCAGAACGGTCCATTGCTGCTTTGTCAACAAGTGTTACCTTGAGTCCCTTTGGTGTTGCCCATCTTGCAGCCTCATATGCAGCTCCAGCACCAGCCATACCACCACCGATTATAAGAAAATCAGTATCTACCTCAGTTATTTCTGGTCTCTGACAGTATGAAAATGTGCAAGTCTCTTTTTCCATCTTTATACCTCCTTCTTTATTTTTTACTCTTTTCTGGCTTCATAGTTAAAGAAACCAGGACCTTTAATCTTTGAATAATCAGGCTCAGGTAATCCCTCATAAATATTTTCTGCCTTCCAGTAGCCCTCAGGTGTTGTTCTTATTGGGAATTTGAATCTCTTAATTGCACCATTTCTGAATTTAATTGTCCACATTATAGCATCCTGTCCTCTCATTGGTATAACACTTGCACCAAGGGGACAGAAATCAGCATAACCTCTTACCTCAATTGCCTGCTGTGGGCAGATTTTAACGCAGTTGTAACACTCCCAGCACTGCTCTGGTTCCTGATTGTAAGCCTTCATCTTCTCTCTGTCCAGAGTCATAAGATCATTTGGACAGATGTACTGACATGCTGTTTTGTCTTGTGCTTTACAGCCGTCGCACTTCTCAGTAATTACAAAACTTGGCATAGCTTAACCTCCTTTTTGTTTTTTATTATGCTGGCTTTTGTACTGGATTTTTTTGTAACTCCAGCACATCACTTATATCAATGTCGGGAACTGGAAGCTCTTTGTCTTCCTTTGCTGCTTCTTCTTTCACCTTATCAAGATCCTCTTCAAGAACCTTCTTAATTACTGCTTCTGAAAGATCTTTCATTTCAGCAATTCTTTTAAAGACTGCCCTCTTAAATGCTGCTGGGGTCTCTTCAATGTAACCTCTTGCATCAAATCTTGCCTTTGTAAACTGATCAATAACCTTCTGACCAAGTTCATCAGATACTTCAATAACTAATCTTCTTAAGGCTCCACCAAAAATAGATTGAACTTTGTCCTCAAGGGGGGTACCCTTTATTGCTGCCATTCTTTTTTCATCAATTATTACGCCAAAATACTTAGCCATTATTCACCTCCTTTATTTTTTTAGATGAGCTGGAAGTTCCATATGAGGGAGATCAACCTCTAATCTCTCCTCTCTCTCTTTGAGATATTTCTCATTATTAAATGGATATCCGAATTTCTGCCACCACTTTACAACAACCTTGTAAACCTCTGGTCTATAAATTTCAGGAGGTGGCATTACACCCTCATTAATAAGTCCTCTTATGAAGCTGCCAGAGTATCTTGAGTAAATTCCTTTATGTGAACAGTTTGCAGAGTATGCAAACTCTTTACATTTTGGACAGAACCAGAACTCTTCAATGTTCTGTGGTCTAATGTAGAATCCACCATCTACCATATATGGAGGCTCTTCAAATCCAAAGCTCGGAATACCTTTTGACCACAGTATCTGAGTTGCGAAAATATCATAGTATTCACCAAGTGCTGCATGGTCTCTTCCAAACATATGGAAGGATATTCCCATATTCTGTCTGATTACTGCATGAATAAGTGATTCAATTGGATTTCCATATCTCATATCCCAAAGTGTAAATGTTACAAGATGACGCTCTGGCTTAATATAGCCAGCAAGGTGGACCATTTCATGACCTTCTACGATTGCTTCATCTGGAAAATCTCCGATTCTCTTAGCACCAACTATTGCATTGACCACGATACCATCACAAGGTTTTACATCTCCAATATAGGCTGCATTTTTCATTAATGCTTCATGACCAGTGTGGGGAACATTTCTTGTCTGGTGGGCAATTACTGTTGTCCACCCTCTCTTCTCAAATTCTTCTCTTGCCCTCTTTGGTGGATACCAGAATCTATCAAAGGGTGGTCTAAACTTAGGCTCATTTATAATGGTATATTTACCAGCCAAAACAATTGGGTTTAATGAGCAATAAATATTATATCCTGTATGTTTCTGATCAAAGGGTACCTTCACAACTTCAGGATTCTTCTCTGGTGTACCAAAGGTTCTTACTGCTACATCACCTGGAACAATTTCATATACTTCTTCTATCTCAAGAATTGCAAAAGGCTCACCCTTTAGCCTGATCAAGAGCCAATCACCTGCTCCAACTCCAAGTTTTTTATAATCCTCTTCAGAAATATCAAAAAGAATTGGATAAGGGAATACCCAACCACTTGTGAGTCTTCTTCTTTCAAGAACGCTCTCCAAGTCAGCCTTTGTCATAGAACCTTCAACAGGGCTAAAAAATCCATAGCATACTGACATAATTTCTCTGTAAACATTTCTTACTGGATTTCCCTTAAAAAGAGTGGGCTTGATATCATAGACAGCAGAACATTTTTCCATTAGTTTTCTTGCCATCTGTGGGTCACGGACAACCCTTTCAACAAGCTTTCCACCATGAGGTGGGGGAAGAGTCTTAATTCTTACTTCTGGCATACCTTTCCTCCTTTAATTTACTTTTTTTCTAAAATTGCACAGATGCTATTAAATATCTGATCTATATTACCTGTGCCAGCCACATTTTTAAGTATTCCCTTTTTGGAGTAATAATCTATTAAAGGTTCTGTCTGTGCTCTGTATACCTCAAGTCTCTTTCTAATAGTCTCCTCTTTATCATCATCTCTCTGGAAAAGTTCACCACCACATTTGTCACATTTACCTTCAACCTTTGAGGGAGAGTAGTAGACATTGTACATCTGTCCACAGGATTTGCAAGTTCTTCTTCCAGTGAGTCTTTTCATTAAATCTTCAAAAGGAACATCAAGATTTAGAGCTAAATCTAATGGCATATTCATTTCAGAAAGCATTTTGTCAAGAGATTCTGCCTGAGCAACATTTCTTGGAAAACCATCAAGAATAAATCCTTTTTTACAATCATCCTGAGAGAGTCTTTCTTTAACCATTCCTAAAACTACACTGTCAGGTACAAGCTCTCCTCTGTCCATATATGTTTTTGCTTCTTTACCAAGTGGAGTTCCTGCAGCGACTGCTGCCCTTAGAAGATCACCTGTTGATATCTGGGGAATGCCATATTTCTCAACAAGTCTTTTTGCTTGTGTTCCCTTGCCTGCTCCTGGAGCACCTAAGAATACTAATCTCATTGAAGCCTCCTTTTCGGGTCAGAGTAAACTTTTGGTTAATAATTTAACCTATTATAAATTAAAAAGCAACTTAAATTTTATAATTTTATAATAAGTTTTGCTTATAAATTGCGACAAATTTTACCAAAAAATCCTTTAATTTGTCAAGTGCTTCTTTGCGATGGCTGATTTTATCTTTTTCGTATGGTTGCATCTCAGCAAATGTTTTTTCA
Organism: Thermodesulfovibrio sp.; assembly: GCA_025060625.1. Taxonomy (GTDB): domain Bacteria; phylum Nitrospirota; class Thermodesulfovibrionia; order Thermodesulfovibrionales; family Thermodesulfovibrionaceae; genus Thermodesulfovibrio. The sequence continues at coordinate 15,961 of JANXBR010000004.1, read as the reverse complement.
AATCCATCGGGTATGAAGACAGGATCGTAACCAAAACCCTGTGATCCCCTTGGTAGTTCAGAGATCTTACCTCTAACATAGCCCCAGAAAATGTATTCTTTTCCATCCGGAAAAACCAGGGCAATGCAACAAACAAATCGGGCAGTTCTTTTTTCTAAAGGGACGCCTTCAAGTGCTCCAAGAAGTTTTTTTATGTTATCCTCATCAGTTGCTTTATCTCCTGCATATCTGGCTGATCTCACACCTGGCTTGCCTCCTAATAGATCCACCTCCAAGCCTGAGTCATCTGAGACAGAAGGTAATCCAGTTTTTTGACAGACATATCTGGCTTTTTTTAATGCATTTTCATCAAAAGTTAGTCCATCTTCCTGTACTTCTTCAAGTCCATGAAAATCATCAACTGAAAGAATGGTGATATCAAGTTCCTCCAAAATCCTTTTTAACTCTTCTGTCTTTTTTTTATTTCTTGATGCGATAACTATTTTCATAGATTTGACAACTCTTAAAGTTTTAGTTTATATTAAAAAATATCGCGGGGTGGAGCAGTCAGGTAGCTCGTCGGGCTCATAACCCGAAGGTCAGAGGTTCAAATCCTCTCCCCGCAATTTAATCAAATAAAGCCTTTACAAACTCCTCTGGAATGAATTCTTTTAAATCTTCAATTCCTTCGCCTATTCCAATTAATTTTATAGGAATTCCTATCTCCTTCTTTATAGCAAAAATAACACCGCCCTTTGCTGTACCATCAAGCTTTGTAACAACAACACCGGTGAGTCCCACAGCTTCATTGAATAAGGAGGCTTGTCTAACAGCATTCTGTCCTGTGGTAGCATCTAAAATTAACAAAGTCTCATGAGGAGCACTGGGTATTGACTTTTTCATAACTCTATTGATCTTTTTTAACTCTTCCATAAGTGAAGATTTAGTATGCAACCTTCCTGCAGTATCTATAATTACTATATCTTTATTTTTAGCCTTAGCATGTTCCAATGCATCAAAGGCAACAGCTGCAGGATCCGCACCACTTTTATGTTTTATAATATCTGCTCCTACTTTTTTTGCCCAGATTTCAAGCTGTTCAATAGCTGCAGCCCTAAATGTATCTGCCGCTGCAAAAACTACGCTTTTACCTTCACTAATAAATTTATATCCGAGTTTACCAATGGTTGTAGTTTTACCAACTCCGTTTACTCCTACAACAAGTATGATTGAAGGATTATTCTTTAAATTTAAAGAAGTTTCATTTTTGAGGAGATTAATAAGCTCTTCTTTTAGAACTATTTTTACATCTGAAACGTCTTTAATTCTATCTTCTTTAATTTTTCTTCTTAGTATACTCGTTATCTCTTCTGTTGCCTGTACTCCCACATCTGAAGAAATTAGAATTTCCTCAATCTCTTCTATTATTGATTCGTCTATTTTAGTTCCTACAGGAATTACTGCTTCTATTTTTTCAACTATGTGTTGCTTTGTCTTGCTTAACTTTTCCTTAAGCTTGTCAAAAAAACCCATTAACCTCTCCGGAACTCCATTATGAGTTCATCCTTTTTCTTTGAAAGGCGATATTTGAGAGGTTTCTTTAAAGTTATATTTAGAATTATTTTATTCTGTTCCTCCGATACAGAAACTTCCTTTATAAATTCTGAGTCAATCTTTATAGGTGTTTCTAATTTATTTTTTACAGGGTAAACTTCCAGTATGACCGACATAGTAGTACCAGCCTTTTTTGTTCTTGGATAATAGCCACCATGTTTATCTATACCTGGAATAAAAAGAGTTAATGTTGAGGCATTTTTTGTTTCAACAATAGAAACATTCTTTAGCTCAAGTGTTTGAGATTTTTGTGCTGTTGTTCTTTTTTTAGTTTTACTTTCTTTTACTTCTTTCTTCTTAACTATCTTTTTAGGTTTTTCAATCTTTTTTTCTTCAGCAACCTTTATTTCTTTTGAAGGAACTTCCTTTTCCTCTAAGGTTGCAAAAATTTCAAACTTTTCTGCCTTATCATACATTACTTCAACTGTAGCAACTCCATTTATAAACTCTGATGGTGGAATTTTATTTGGCATGATTGTTCCTGTACCTGATGATTTTAAGTTCACTGTATTGCCATATAAATTATAGTTTGACATAATTTTATCAAGATGATTATAAGCTATAATCTTTATTTTGAATTTCTGTCCTGCAATGATTGTATCAGGTGAGATTACTTCAAATCTTTTTACTTTTGGTGGAACAATTTTTATAGCATTGCTTTCTCCTCTAATTGAATTGTCATTTGCAACTTTAACTACTATTCTAATTTCCTCAGGTCTATCATAACGAAGGGCTAATTTTGCCTTTCCATCTGAAAAAGCATAAGATGTTAATTCAGAAGGGAAAATATAACCCTTACCCTGTGCCTCTATTACTATTTTTTCTTTTTGGGTGGCAAAATCTTTAACGAAATTATTAAACCTATCAATCGCTAATATAGTTATATCAAAAAATTCATCTACTACAGCTTCTTCGGGCACATTAACAATAAAGGAGTTCACCGTTCCATTTAAAACTTCTACCTTAGAACTTTTGCCCGTAACTTTTTTATTTAATAAATCTGCTTCAATGTAGAAACCTCCGATTTTTTCTGAGATAATTTGAACCTTAACCAAACAACCATCAGATAAATGTTGAATCTCTTTTATCTGGGGAGAAATGTCTCCTTTAATATATAAATTTAACTCTTTTGGATTAAACTCTTTACAAACAACATTGCCAAATCGGTCATTAGCAGAAATAATTGCTTCAAAATAATTACCAACTCTTACTACAGTAGGAACTTTTATAATAAGCTGAGATATTTCTGCTGGCAAAATTTTTATTTTTTTCTCAATCAATGGTAAAGGACTGTTAAGTTCATATAGAGCTATTACTATATCCTCTGCCCTTTCTCCTCTAAATTTTATTGGAAAACCTGCCTGAGTAATTTCATTAGACTTAATATGTAGAGGAGAGGCTACGGCAGAACCCTTGATAATTAATCTATACTCCTTAATACTATCAGAAGGCATATTCACAGCATTCCCAAATGCATCTTGAGCAAAAATGTGTATTTTATATTCATTACCAGCTATTAATGTATCTGGGGCATCAATCTGGAAGTGATCAAAGGTTCCTGGTTTAGCAATAATCTCTCCATAGACACCTGTTATAAAGCAAAAAAACAATAGAAAAACACAGTAACACAGCCAACAGATTTCCCTTAAAATTTTATTGCCCATCTTTCCCTCCTAATGTAATTTCTATTCATGTTTTGCTTTATCAATAAAATTTATTGTATCCTATCATAATTGTTTATATAAAAAAGAGGCAAGTGCTAAAATATTATAGTATATTTAAAATAATAATATAATAATAAAAATGACTAATAATCAATATAAACACGGCACTATTTTTTTTAGAGTATTAGCTAAATTAATTGATTTGATTATTGTAACCATATTATGGAAGATTTTTCATCATGCAGGAATTTTTTTGGGAATTTTCTATCTATTAATAAGTGATGGTCTTTTAAAAGGTTGTAGTATTGGTAAAAAGTTTTTAAGACTTAAGGTAATAAATATTGATAGACAACGTAGTGCAGATTTCAGAGATTCTATTGTTAGGAATTTATTTATAGCCTTTTCATTATTTTTTTTACTTATACCAATTATTGGTTGGTTGATTTGCATGGCAATCTTTGTTTTTGAATTTATTATCATAATAGGAGACTCTGACAATAGAAGATTAGGTGATTATTTAGCAAAAACCTCAGTAATAGAAGAATAAGTCTAAAATATTTTAAAATATTTTAAATTTCATATTCTGGAGGATAGTGTGCTTCTTGAAAAATTAATTGGCAAATTTTCTAATGATTTAGCAATTGATCTTGGTACAGCAAATACACTGGTTTATGTAAAAGGCAAAGGGATTGTATGTGATGAGCCTTCTGTTGTTGTTGTAAGAAGAGATAATAAAAAAGTTATTGCAGTTGGAAGTGAAGCAAAAGAGATGATGGGCAAAACTCCAGCAAACATTATCACAATAAAGCCCTTAAAAGATGGTGTTATAGCTGATTTTGATGCCACTGGAGAGATGCTTAAATACTTTATAACAAAAGCTCATAATAGAAAATGCTTTATTTCTCCACGAATTATAATTGGCGTACCTTCTGGAATCACCCAGGTTGAACAGCGAGCTGTTAAAGATGCTGCAATTGCATCAGGTGCAAGAGAAGTATATCTTATAGAAGAACCAATGGCTGCAGCAATAGGAGTAGGACTTCCTGTAGGAGAACCTTCTGGAAATATGATAGTTGATATAGGAGGTGGAACCACAGATGTTGCTGTAATATCTCTTGATGGTATTGTATGCTCAAAGGCTGTAAAAGTTGGTGGAGACAAAATGGATGAGGCAATAATAGCTTATATTAAAAGAAAATATAACCTTATGATAGGAGAGAGAACGGCTGAACTAATAAAAATAAATATTGGAAGTGCATATCCCATAAGCTTCAACAAAACCATGGAAATTAAAGGAAGAGATCTAATAACAGGAATTCCTAAGGCAATAAATATAACTGAAGAAGAAATCAGAGAAGCACTCCAAGAACCTGTTTCAATAATTCTTGATACAATAAAAGTAACCTTAGAAAATACTCCACCTGAACTCGCATCAGACATTGCAGACAAAGGCATAGTTTTGGCTGGCGGTGGAGCTCTATTAAGAGGGCTTGATATTCTTATAAGAGAAAATACTGGAGTTCCTGTAATAATTCCTGATGATCCACTTAGAGCAGTTGTGAAGGGTTGTGGTGCAATGCTTGATAAACTTGACTTACTCAAAAGAGTTTCTCTTAATGTTAGCTAATGTTCAAAAAAACAACTATCTTTCTTATATTAGGAATATGTTTAGTTTCTTTTTTACTTATAAGTTATCAATCCAAAAGACAGATAAACTTTATTAAGATTGATTTTTCAAACTTAATATTACCTATTCAAAATCTAAAAAACTTTTTCACTGAAATTTTTAACTTAAAGGAAGAAAATAGAAAATTAAAAGAACAACTATATCAAACTATATTACAACAAAGATCTCATCATGAACTAATTGAAGAAAACAAGAGATTAAAGGGACTTCTAAATTTACAGGAAAGGAAAAAAGAACTCATAGCTATAGCAAAAGTTATAAAAATAGGTTCAAATAAATTTCTTAAAACCATATGGATAGACAAAGGACATGACCATGGTATAAAAGTAGGTATGCCTGTAATAACTCTTCATGGATTGGCAGGAAAAGTCATATCTACATCATCAAATTTTTCAGAAGTACTTTTATTAACTGATCCAAACTTTTCTGTTTCAGTAAGAGTTGAGCGAACCAGAACAGAAGGCATAGTTACTGGAACTGGAACAAATCTTTGTATTCTGAAATATATGCCCTTAGAGGAAGATATAAATGTGGGAGATGTATTAATTACTTCTGGAACAGATGGCATTTTTCCAGAAGGTCTTAAAGTAGGTGTAGTAAGAAAAATTGAGAGGAAGAAAGGTTTTTTCCAAAACATTGAAATTATTCCCTACCAGTCTGATTCAAAAATTGAAGAAGTTGCAGTAATTAAAAGCTGAAATGAAATCAATACTTAGATGGAGCATATTTATATTTTTGACTTTTTTAATAGAAAAGACTTTTACAATTGAGGGCTTAAACTTCAATTTTTCCTTCTTACTTATCTATCTTTTTGTTATACACTATTTTTTTCCGAAGGTAGAACAAAAAAAGATTGAACCTTCAGAATTATTACCTATTTTATTTTTTATTATAGTTGGACTATTAGAAGATTTATTTCAAGGCATATTAGGTCCAGCAGTTATATCCAAATCTATTACTGGATATTTATTAATATTGCTGATTAAACAACTTTTTTTTCATTGGACAGAGTTATTCAAAGCTATTATCATATGTATTTTTACTATAATTGATGAGATTATTTATAGTCTTATTATGATATATTTTTTCAATATTAGCTTGGACTATTTTAGTCTTTTAAAGTTATCCTTTATAAAAGGACTTAGTAATATACCCTTTGGGCTAATTTTAAGCTGGAGAAAGCCATGACATTAAAGGACCGAATATTCATAGGTATAATTTCTATGATGTTTATAGTAATTTTATTGAAACTTTGGCAACTTCAAGTACTTAACACAGAAAAATACAAAAAACTTGCTGAACAAAATAGAATTAGAATAATAAAGATTCCAGCTCCCCGTGGGATTATTTATGACAGAAATGGCATACCCTTAGTTGAAAATATACCTTCCTTTGCTGCCCTCATTTCTCCTGAATATACGGATAAAGTAGATGTAAATCTTTTAGCTAAAATTTTAAATATTTCTCAAGAGGACTTACAAAAAAAGCTTAAAAAGAAACATGAAAGCATCTATATGCCGATCAGAATAAAAGAAGATTTAACCTTTAAAGAAATCGCCATGATTGAGGCAAGGCGTTCAGAATTACCTGGATTAATAATAGAAACAGAGATAAAAAGACATTATCCCTTTGGTCCTGCTACAGCACATCTACTGGGATATCTCGGCAGAATTACAGAAAACCAGATCAAAAACAATGCTCGTTATCAAAATCTGCCCTCATATTTTTTAGTTGGACAAACAGGATTAGAAAAAATATTTGATGAAAGACTGATGGGCATTCCAGGAGAAAAAATAATAGAAATTGATGCTCTTGGTAGAGAACTTAGGCTTATAAAAGAATCACCTCCTGTTAAGGGAGAAGACATATACCTCACAATTGATGCACTTTTACAGGAATCTGCCTATAAGGCTTTTGAAAATCATCCAGGAGCTTTTGTTGCAATTAAACCCGATACAGGAGAAATACTGGCATTATTGAGTTCTCCTTCTTTTAATCCAAATATGTTTATTGAAGGTATTTCTGGAAATTACTGGAATGAGTTAGTGAATAATTCAAATAATCCATTGCTTAACAGAGCAATTCAAGGGCAATATCCACCGGGTTCAACATTTAAAATAATTACTGCAATTGCAGGACTTGAAGAGGGAGTGATAACACCTGATAGAACTCTTGTTAACTGTACTGGCGGAATAAGCTTCGGAAAATGGAGATTTGGATGCTGGCATAAGGAGGGACACGGTCCTGTAAACTTAATAAGAGCTCTAATAGAGTCCTGTGATGTTTATTTTTATGAACTTGGTAGGATTATTGGCATAGGGAAAATACATAAATATGCTACTTTATTAGGACTGGGCAATTCTACAGGTTTCAGTTCTGAAGAAAAGTCAGGTTTGGTACCCAATGAAGAGTGGAAAAAAAATGTAAAAAAAACTTCATGGTTCTTAGGTGATACCTTTAATACAGCTATAGGTCAGGGGTTTCTTAAAGTTACCCCTCTACAAATGACAAATGTCATGGCAACTATTGTAAATGGAGGGATAAAAATCACTCCTTACATAATAAGAGGAACAGAACCCCACAAGGAAAATCTAAATCTGAACTCTATCAATCTTGAGATAATCAAAGATGCATTGTCTGGTGTTGTGAACGAACCAAATGGCACAGCAGCAGGTGCTCGTTCCTATATAATAAAATTTGGTGGTAAGACAGGAACAGTTCAGGTAGTTAGCAAAAAGATGAAAGAAAAGGTATCATATAAAAATATTGAACATCATGCATGGTTTATTGGATTTGCTCCAGTTGAAAAACCAGAAATAGCGTTTTCTGTTATTGTTGAACATGGAGGAAGCGGAGGATCTGTGGCTGCACCTTTATCAAGAAATATTCTTGAAGGATACATTCTCAAAAAAAGGCAATTAAATGTTAAAAATTGATAGAAGATTAATTAGTTCCTTTGATTGGATTAGTTTCGGTATAGTTGTCTTTATATGCATTGTTGGTATATTGACAATTTATAGTGCTACAAGACCACCTCTTGATGAAGGAGAACAACCACCTTTTTATGTGAAACAGTTAATATGGCTTACTATAGCTATAATAGCCTTATGCATCTTTGTAAGCTTTGATTATATAAAACTAAAAAATTTTTGGTTGATATTTTATATTACGGGAATAATTCTTCTTATTATTGTTCTATTTATGGGTAAAACAGCAATGGGAGCAAAAAGATGGATAAATCTTGGTTTTTTCTCATTTCAGCCTTCAGAGATATTTAAGATAATCTTTATAATTAGCATATCATCATTTCTTGAAGACAAGCCCTCTCCTCTATCAGTAAAAGATACTATAAAGACATTATTTATTTTTGGTATCATCCCATTTTTACTTATTGTTAAACAGCCTGATCTTGGAACAGCAATTTTAATTCTCACAATTACATTTATAATAATTATTTACAAAGGACTACATCCAAAACTAATGATAATACTTCTCTCTATATTAATTATTTCAATATTTTTCTTATGGGATATTTTATGGGAAGGACTAAAAGAGTATCAGAGAAATAGATTAATTGCCTTTATTGACCCAAACATTGATCCAAAAGGCATTGGTTATAATATTATGCAATCTGTGATAACTATAGGCTCTGGTGGTCTATTTGGTAAAGGATTTCTTGAAGGCACACAGGGTCCTCTAAAATTTCTTCCAGAAAGACATACTGATTTTATTTTCCCAATTTTTGCAGAAGAATGGGGATTTATTGGTTGCCTAATTCTTTTAAGCCTTTATTTTATTCTTTTTCTTAGATGTTTTCAAACCTCTATAATTGCAAAAAATAGCTTTGGCAAACTCCTTTCATTAGGTTTTACTTCTATATTTATGTTATATTTTTTTATAAACATTGGAATGACTCTCGGCATAATGCCTGTAGTTGGCATCCCTTTACCCTTTATGAGTTATGGTGGTACAACACTTCTTGCTAATTTTATAGGAATTGCTCTCATAATAAATGTTAGAATGAGAAGATTTGAGTTATTTTATCCTTAGGAGGAAACTATGAAAATTATTGAAGGAAAGCTACAAGCTCATGGATTAAGGTTTGGAATTATTGTAAGCAGATTTAATGAATTTATTACTTCAAGACTTCTTGATGGAGCTATTGATGCCTTAATAAGGCATGGAGCAAATAGAGAGGATATTGAAATTGTCAAGGTTCCAGGCTCCTTTGAAATTCCATTGGTAGCAAAAAAATTAGCTAAATCTGGAAAATTCAATGCCATCATCTGCCTTGGAACACTTATAAGAGGAGCTACTCCTCATTTTGATTATATCGCAGCTGAAGTCTCTAAGGGAATTGCCCTTGTGAGCCTTGAAACAGAAATTCCTGTATCTTTTGGTGTAATAACAGCAGATACAATTGAACAGGCAATTGAGAGAGCTGGCTCGAAATCCGGTAACAAAGGCTGGGATGCAGCTATTGTAGCCATTGAAATGGCACAGGTTATGGTCCAATTAAAAGAAAAATGAAAAGAAGGAAAGCAAGAGAGTATGTTTTGCAGTTTTTATATGCCTGTGATATGAATGAAAATACTAAAAAAGTATGCGACTACGATTTTTTACAGGAAGAAATAGAAAAATTCTGGGATAGAAATATTGAAGAAAAGGATCCAGACATAAAGTCATTTGCAAATCAGCTAATAGAAGGAACTATTAAATATATTGATAAAATTGATAATATTATTCAAAGATATGCTGCTAAATGGAATATTGATAGAATTCTAACAATAGACAAAAATATTTTAAGATTTTCAATTTATGAAATACTATATCGTCCTGATATCCCTTATCAAGTAACAATTAATGAAGCAATAGAGATAGCAAAAAAATACTCAACAAGAGAAAGTTCTGCATTTATTAACGGCATTCTTGACAAAATTGCAAAAGAAAATTTTTGTCAGATGATAAAACTCAAAGGTATATGCGAGGACAGAAATAAGTGAAGATACGAATAAGATATTGATGACATTAGGAGTAAAAATCCCGCAAGTAGTACTCAAAGAGAAGGAAGTAGTGCAGTAGATGGGGAAGGTGTGTGTTAATATATTGAAAATAAAGGATTTTTAAATTTTAACTGTCAAAGTCAGGAAGATTTATGGTAGTATTGAAAAACAGAAATGTCAGACCAAGTCTTGACTAATACATTTTAAGTTTTAATGCCTCTAATTGAATCGGATAGTTTTCTTATAACATCATTAAGATTTTCAACTTCTTTTCCTACTGTCTCTGATGTTGTCTTTACATCCTGAGCAATTGAACTTGATCGCTCTGCTGAACGTGCTACCTCATCAGATGTGGAGGATTGTTCCTCTGTTGCTGTGGCTATCTGTGTTATTGTATCCCTAACCTTTGTTGAGTGTTCTGCTATTCTGTTAAGTGCTGCTTTCACTTCATTCAATGCCTCAAGGGCTTCGGCTACTTCTTTGGCTGTTACATCCATGTTTTTCAATGATTCCTTTGACTCTAACTGAACTGCGGTTATTTTCTGGGCTATCTCCTCTGTGGATTTGATTGTCCTTTCTGCAAGCTTTCTTACTTCATCTGCAACAACAGCAAAGCCCCTACCCTGCTCTCCTGCTCTTGCTGCCTCTATAGCCGCATTTAATGCAAGTAAGTTTGTCTGGTCTGCTATGTCTTTTATCACTGTTACTATCTCTCCTATCTCCTCAACTCTATGATTTAGTGAATCTATCGTTTTTTTCAACTCCATAGTTGAACGATTTGCTGACTGCACTATGGCTGTAGACTTATCAGAAAGCCTAACTCCTTCATGGGCAATATTTTGCGATTCTGTTGCTAATGCAGATGCCTCAGAAGCATTCCTCGCTATATCAGTTATTGTTTGGCTCATCTCCTCCGCAGCAGTTGCTATCTGATGAGACTGCGATGTCTGTTCTGATGCCCTGTTTTTCAATGTCTCTACATTTGACTGAAGTGCTCCAACTACTGATTGAATCGTGCCAAGTGATTTCTTTACATTGTCTATTACTGACAGGGTAAACTCATCAACTTTTTTTACACCTCTTGCTATTAACCCTATCTCATCTTTCCTCCCCTCAAGCCTCTTATCAAACTGAATTAACCCTATATCCCCTCTGTCTGCTCCCTTTGCTATCTCCTCCATCTTTAGTGCCATTAATGAAAGATGTTTCACTGAATTTCTTAAAGAAGTTAAAAATAAAATTATTAATGTTAACGAAAATATAAAAGTGATTGAAAATAAGTAAAAATTTATTTTTACTGTTTCAAACATTGCATTTTTTGATTCTATAAACTTTATTTTTTCTTCTTCAATTAGTTTTAATAGTATTTCTCTTATATTTTTCCAGATTTTTGTGAGTTCTTCAGAACTTGTTCATATTTTCTCATTATTCATAGACTTTACAGCATTTTGTATTTCTTCTAATTTTAATTTAGCCTCCTGCCACAGTGTCACAACGGAATTTAATTTTTCTTGAGTAGAAAGAGAAGCTAATTTCATAGCCTCGTTATTTGCTATTAAAAACTTCTGATAGTAATCGTCAATTGTTTTTTTAGTCTTTTCATCACCATGAGTTATTATTAAATATCTCACCGCAGCTATAGTCTGAAGCCCATTTGATTGCATTTCCTGTAGTAAATTAAGCATTTGTAAATTTTTGTCAACAATCTCTTTAACATGTCTTTCAGAGTTTTTAGATGTAAAAAAGAAAACCGAAAAAAGAGTAAGCATTGATAAAGCTATAAGGGGTATAACTATCTGAATTAATTTGCTTATTCTCATATCCTTCTCCTTAAATTATTTTTGTATTCTATCTTAGGGGTAGGGGGTATATATATTATATCATAATGTTCAACATGTATATTCCCTCTCTGAAATTGCCAATGTGAATGTTTTTAATGAAAATGTTGTTCATGACTTCAGTAAAGTAGGTCTGAACCTTACCTTCCATGTCAGCCACAACCAAATTTAAAGAATATTTTCCTCTAAAGTATAGATCCTTGGCTATGCTTAGAGAGATAAGACAGAATATTAGATAGTTCTATACTGTAATTTTTTGATGTTATAATCTTAAACTATGGCACATATTAAAATGACTATTCAGTATGATGGAACTAACTATTTTGGATGGCAAAGGCAGAAAAAGGAGCAAACTATACAGATAAAAATAGAAGAAAGTCTTTACAAAATTTTTAAAAAACCAGTTAAAATTCGTGGAGCTGGAAGAACTGATGCAGGAGTCCATGCTTTTGGACAGGTTGCCTCATTTAAAGCGGAGCTTAAAATGCCATTGGATATTCTTAAAAAGGTTTTAAATTCTTTGTTACCCGATGATATAAAAATAATAGAACTTGAGCAAGTTGAAGATAGTTTTCATCCACAGTATTCAGTAAAAAGAAAATCTTATATTTATTACTTATGTTTTGATGAAGAATGTTCCTGTTTTATTCAAAGATATGTATGGCATTATCCCTGGACGTTAGATTTGTCTTTAATGCAAGAGGCTCTGAGTTTGTTTAAAGGAACAAATGATTTTACAGCTTTTTCAGGTAGCACGGATGTGAAAAATAAAATAAGAACTGTATATGATTTTACGATGCAATCACTTACTAAGCTTTGTTTTATGGATATGTGCTTGAATGGAAACTTTATCAAATTTCGTATAGAAGCAGATGGATTTTTAAAATATATGGTGAGAAACTTAGTAGGATGTATTGTTGAAGTAGGAAGGGGAAAATTAAAAATTGAGTCAATTAAGAAGGCTTTTGAAACAGGGAAGAGACCATCTACTATGCAGACAGCCCCTTCCAAGGGTCTTTTCTTAGAGAAAATATTTTATTAACCTTCTTCGCTTTCAAATTTTTCTATCATTTCTATTTTTTCCTGACAATCTCTGCAATATATGGCAAATGGAAGAATCTTTAACCTTTCCTCAGGAATTTCATCTCCGCACATCTCGCATATTCCATATGTGCCTTCCTCAAGTTTTCTTAAAGCTTCTTCAATTTTTTTAAGAATATCTCTATGCGTACTTAACTGTTTTAAACTTATATCTTCTGAAAGATCAATGACACTCAGATCAGCATCATCCATTACAGCTTCTACAATTTGTCTTTTTTCTCCTGTCTGAAATTTTTTTATCTCTTCACGGGCTTCCTGGAGAATCTGTTCTTTCATTTTATTGAGCATTTTTTTTAGTCTATTTTTTCTTTCCTCTTCTATATTCATTTAAACCTCCATAATTTCTTTCTCTTTCTGCTCAAGAGCATGGTCAACCTTTTCAATAAAGGAGTTTGTTATTTTCTGTATTTCTTCCTGTATTTTACGAGATTCATCCTCACTTAATTTTTTTTCTTTTTCAGTTTTTTTAATTTCCTCAATTATGTCTCTACGAATATTTCGTATAGCTACTCGAGCTTCTTCAGCTCTTTTGCGGACAACTTTAACAAGCTGTTTCCTCCTTTCTTCTGTTAATGGTGGAATAACAATTTTAATCATTTTACCATCATTAATTGGTGTAAGACCAAGGTCTGATTTCATTATGGCTCTTTCTATCTCCGATATCATTTTTTGTTCCCATGGCTGGATTGTAATCATTCTTGGCTCAGGAATTCCAAGTGTTGCAACCTGATTAAGTGGTACAGTACTACCATAGTATTCAACTTTAATATTGTCAAGGATTCCCAGTGAAGCTCTCCCTGTTCTAAATGTGGATAGATCTTTTTTAAATACTTCCAATGCCTGATTCATTTTTTCATTAGCTTTCTTCTTGAATTCCTGCATCATTTTTCACCTCTTTTAAGACAATACTTCCTATTTTTTGTCCCAAAATTATTTTCTTTAAATTATCTGATTTTCGGATATTAAATACAATAATAGGAAGATTATTATCCATACAAAGGGTAATTGCAGTGGAATCCATCACTTTAAGAGAGTTTCTTATTACATCCATATAAGTAAGTGTATCAAATTTCCTCGCCTTGGGATCCTTAACAGGATCTGATGAATATATTCCATCTACTTTTGTTCCCTTTAGAATAACATCCGAACCTATTTCAATTGCTCTTAGAGCAGCGGCTGTGTCAGTTGTAAAATAGGGATTACCCGTTCCTGCAGCGAATATTACTACTCTACCTTTTTCAAGATGCCTGATTGCTTTTCTTCTTATATAAGGCTCAGCCAGTTCTCGCATATCAATTGCTGACTGAACTCTGGTATCAACTTCATGTTTTTCAAGGGCATTTTGGAGTGCTAAAGCGTTGATTACTGTTGCAAGCATTCCCATATAGTCTGCTGTTGCTCTTTCAATTCCTTGTGCTTGAGCTTCGCCACCTCTCCAAATATTTCCTCCTCCAATTACAACGGCAATCTCAACTCCAAGTTGATAAGCCTTCTTTATCTCTTCTGCCATGTAGTTTACAGTAAAGGGATCTATGCCATAACCCTTTTCGCCCATAAGGGCTTCTCCACTAAGTTTTAAAAGCACTCTCCTATAAAAAAGGTTACTCATTTTGTATCTGTCCTACTTGAAATCTCACAAATCTTCTTAGCATAATATTTTCACCAAATTTAGCAACTTTTTCAGCAATAAGATCCTTTATCTTTTTTTCAGGGTCTTTAATAAAGGGTTGTTCAAGAAGGCACATCTCTTCAAAGAATTTTTCAAGTTTACCCTCTACAATTTTTTCAATTACCTGAGGTGGTTTATTGCCTTTTATCTGGGATCTATAAATTTCTTTTTCTTTTTCTATAACCTCTTGAGGAATATCCTGTCTCTGTATATATTGAGGATTTGCTGCCGCTATCTGCATTGCTATATCTTTAGCAAGTTGGCGAAATTCTTCATTTCTCGCAACAAAATCTGTTTCACAGTTAAGTTCAAGCATTACTCCTATTTTATCCATGTGAATGTAAGAAGCTATAATTCCCTCTCTTGCTTCTCTTGATGCTTTTTTCTGAGCTGTTGCAAGACCCTTTTGCCTTAAAATTTCAATTGCTTTATTAAAGTCTCCTCCTGAAGCTTCAAGTGCCTTTTTACATTCCATCATTCCAGCGCCTGTTTTTTCTCTGAGTTCTTTTACCATCTGAGCGGTTATTTCCATGGTCTTCCTCCTTTATTCCTCAATATATTCATCCATAGTTCTTTGATACTCCTCTTCCTGAAGTATCTTTTCTTTAATTGCTAATTTTTCTGCTTCTTCTTCAAGTTTTTTCATAAATATCTCCTTACCCTCAATTATAGCATCAGCCATCTTAGAAGTGATAAGTTTTATTGCTCTGATTGCATCATCATTTCCAGGAATTACATAATCAACAAGGTCAGGGTCACAATTTGTATCAACTATTGCCACTATTGGAATTGAAAGTTTTCTTGCCTCTTCAACAGCTATATTTTCTTTTTTTATATCAATAATAAATATTGCCTTTGGAATTTCCATCATTTCCTTAATGCCACTTAAGTTTAGTTCAAGTTTCTGTCTCTCTTTCTCATACTTTGCAATCTCTTTTTTGGTATGTAAATAGAGTGTTCCATCTTCCTTCATCTGTTCAATTCTTTGCCATTTTTCAACGCTTTTTCTTACTGTGGAAAAGTTAGTGAGCATTCCACCAAGCCAGCGATTATTTACATAAAAAGCACCTGCTCTCTTTGCTTCTTCATGAATTGCATCTTGGGCTTGTTTTTTTGTGCCAACAAAAAGAATGCTTCCTCCTTCAGCAGCTACTTTTTTTAAAAATTCATAAGCCTCTTCAATACCTTTAACAGTCTTTTGAAGATCAATGATGTGAATTCCGTTTCTTTCAGCAAAGATATACTTTTTCATCTTCGGATTCCATCTTTTGACTTGATGCCCAAAGTGAGCTCCTGCTTCAAGAAGCTCTTTCATTGTAACTACTGACATAAAAAACCTCCTAAAAAATGGTTTTACCTCCGCCTTTTCTCCTTAACCCTCACGGGACCATCGGAGAATTTTTAAG
>JANXBR010000049.1 GCA_025060625.1 Thermodesulfovibrio sp. | reverse complement strand
CTGATGCTGCTTGGTTTTCAAAGTGGGTTCGTAGGAAAACCACAGATGCCACCCTTTTAACGATTTTACCACCACACCAGCTTGAGCCATGAGTTTGTTAAAATTGTAAAAATTGTTGAATTTGTCTATGTTGTCAACATCAACAATAGTGAGATTACTGATCTTGCCTGTAACAATTGCAAGGTTACTACTTTCATGAAATAATTTGTCAATTGAATCACTGTCTATATATTGGTTCTGATAGGGTTTCCAGCTGATGCTTGGCTCTTTGCTATTTTGCTTGACAGGAACAATTGAAATGCCTGCCCGCAGGTAACACTTAGCAACCCCTAATAAACTACATCTTGGAATCTGCATTACCTCCTCCTTTTTTGACCTTTAATTTTTTTAGGTCTCCCTCAATAATTACGAAATCACCTCTTTTCAACTCGTTAACCTTTATGAATAGACTCGGAAGAGTAACCGCTAACGAACTACCAACCTTGAATAATTTCCTTTTGACTCTAATTTTGGGCATTTTAACCTCCTTGATTAAGTTCATATTTTTAGTGTAAACTAACTATAAATATTGTTTTTGATTATCTACTTTTTATTTGATTGATAATCAAGGAATTGCAGAGGTGATTTGGTTGGAGAAAATTTTAGAAATAGTTAAAGAAAGAAACATGATTTTACTAAGTTCTGAAGTGCCTCTAAGTCAGGCTAAGGTTGAGAGTTTACTTTTTGAGGTAGGAAAGAAGGTTTTCAGGGATAAGAAGTGGATAATACCTCTTTTTTCTGAAAGTGGCAAAAAAGCAATGATTGTTAATGTAAGTGAGGATACAGAGTTTATAAAGGGATGGGTCTTGACAATTCCTTATATGTTAGCTCATGGGATGAAACCAGAGCCAGTTAAAGCTAAAGATATTAAAAGGTTAGTCAAGGCTGGTGACCCAATTATATCTCCTAAAGGGATTAATAGGGGTTTACCTGATTTTGTGTTTACCTTTGAGTATGCTGAGAGGTGGCTCTCATTGATTAGGTCTTTGGCAAGAACTGAGAGGATTATAAGGGAAAAGTGGAGTCCTAATTATGACTTATATATTAAAGACTTAGTTGATAAGGGATTTATTGATTACTCTTTTAATCTTAAAGTTCCCTTTTCTTCTATAAATGCTTATTTAGGCAAGTATTTTGACACCAAAAAATGGTTCAGAGTGTGTCCTTGTTGTCTTAAACCTGTTCCCATCGTAGGTAAAGCTGTCAGAAAAGTTTTCTGTAACCACTGCCTGAAGCATTACAAAGCAATCAATAAGAGAGTTTTAAAGCTTAAAAAAGAGTGTTTCAGTGACAGAAGGTTTAAAGATAAGTTTGAAACAGGAAGGATTCCAAAAGATTATGAATTAATAAAAACATATCCTGACAAACAAAGGCAACTTATAGCATACTATAAGCTTATTGAAATTGCAAATAAAAGAGTAACAGATATTGAAGACCATATCAACAAATTAAGTAAGTGGCATGAGCTTTGTAAAGACTTGTTCATCTTTAAAGATTAATTCTTGCTTTTATCATTAAACACGCTGTTATAATAACTATTAAATGCTAATCTTTGGACTTTCAAAAATAGCAAGAAAAGTAAATCTTGACCGTAGGACTATCCTTAAGTTTCACAAAAAGTATGGTTTCCCCATGAGGAAGATTGGTGGTAGGTGGATTACCACTAATGATTTAGCCCTTCAGTGGTTCAAAGAAAACATAGAGCTCTTTACCAAGTCATACAATCACAGCATACTTATAAAAAAAGGAAAAAACCTAAGATGAGGATTCCTGTTGCTCTTCTTCTATAGCCCTTAAGCTTTCTAAAAACTCATCCAAAAGCTTGTCATCATCCTTGGTTCTTACTTTGTCTGCATGCCTTAGTATCAAACTTATGGCTCTGAGCTTTATCTTAGGGTCTTCACTTTTAAGCATTCGCTAAAGTTCATCAATTGCAAGCTTAAGAAGTCCCATATATCCTCCTTTTTAGTATCTTTTTTGGGTTCTTTTTTCCATTTTAGTATCTTTTAAGTGTGTTTTTCCAAGCCCAAAAGCTCTCAAACCGCAAGTGAAGCCTGCGGGCTTGCTCGCCCGCTTGCTCAGGCTCCTGAAAGGACCCGTCAACTTCTGGGTAAAACCTCTTCAATGCTGATTATTAACGCAGTCAGTATACAGCCAAGCATAAAAAGAAGAATCATTGCATAAGAAAGTGATTCAGTAAGCTACACAGATACTCATATTTAACAGCCTTCCTTGTTAGCTCCTCAATAACTTCATCACAGAGACACCGAGTGTATTCATCGGTAGTAAAATCTCTCATCTCTTGAATGATTGCTTTTGCTTCTTCGTATCCCTGAATAGCATCCTGCACTTTCTCGTTAAAGGTCTTAGTAGCCAGTAAAAGAGCCTCAGTAGCCTCCCAAATAGCCTCATCGGCTTGGGTAACAAGTAAATAAGCTTCATAGCTTGCCTCTTTTAAGTCTGATTCAATGAAAAGGTTTTGCATTTAATCCTCCTTTTTTGATAGTCTCTTTATCTCCTCTTCAACTTCTCTTATAGCCTGAAGGGTAGCCATCCTTACAAATGCACTCATTGATACTCCCTTGAACTCAGAAGCCTCCTTTAGCCTTTTAATCATCTTCTCTTCCATCGTTACCATTATGAAAGTTCTTTTTTTCTTCATGCAATGTATTATACCTCCTCATGAATCCAAAAAGTTAAAAATAGCTAAAATCGGTATGTTTCAGTAACCCTCTTTCTCTAACAGTAGCTGAAGCACGCAGGCTTGCTCGCCTGCAGTTAAACCTTCAGGAAGGACCCTACAACTGGCAAGTTATTCCTGCTTTTTATAATATTATTTTGATTTCAACATATTTTCTATTTCGTCTAATTCTTTTGAAGCTTTATTCCAGATAAAATTTAAAGCATCAGATATAAATATGGCTTCATCCTCACCAAATATATTTTTCTGTTTCATTTTATATACTATTCCACCTTCTTCAATCGGTTTTATTGCTTCAGGAAAAATCTCTTCCAATATTTTCCATTCTGGTGACCCTTTAAAAACAAAGTGTTTTACGCTTTGATATCTGGACTTTGGAAATTTAAAATCCCATACAGTTAAGGCAAATTCATAATAAGTCATTGCTAATTTAATTTTACTTGTCAGCTGTGGATTTTTTTGTGCTTCCTTTGATTTTAAATACATATTTACAGCATACTTTGCAGGTGCTAATACTGAAGGATAATCTCTATAAGAAACTCCCACTTGCGTTCTTGCTTGAACCTTTCTCAGCTCTTTGTATGCTTCCTCTGCTGTTTGAGCAAATAAAATTGACGGTAATATCAAGAGATAAATTATAATTTTAATTTTTAATGACTTTCTCATAAAATGCCTCCATTTTATTATGATATTATTCAGCTCCTAAGCTGAAAAGAAATTTTTGAATAGCATTTTTGTGGTGATTTGCATCAAGTGGGACCTTATTAATTCGTCCAAAAGTGGATTGCGATTCTATCCATTGATTTGCTATTACTTTCACATCCTTGTTGTCTTTGAATAAGATAAACTTTATTTTAAGTAGTGGAGGCGAGAGAACATCTCCTCCTACAAGCAATTGAGCTATAACAGCATCTTTTCCTGTTGGAACTTTACTACAAATTATTTGATTAGCATTTAATATGTCAACAGAAAATTGATTATTGCTACAGCCTTGTATGATTTTTGAGCTGGCTTCATCTAAAGATGTATTGCGAAAAACACCCTCGGGAAAACCAGAAGTTGTTTGTTTTATTAATGGTTCTGTTGCACATGCAGTGAGAAATATTAAGATTGAAAATATAATGAAGTATTTTTTCATTTTATTTTAGTTATCACACAATTTGGACAGAATGTAAAAATACTCTTAAACCCCATTATAGCTTTATTAAAAGTATATCAAACTAAGTTTTTAACGGTCAATAAATTTGATATTATCTCTCTTTAATGGGTAAAGGTAATGAATGTCAGCACAGATTAAGTCCTTATCTTTGGAGATTTGGAAATTGGAAATTATATAACTTAAGTTACTCTATTGCCTCAAGAACCTCTTTAACGATTTTTGGATGAAGTGTTTTACCTGATGGATTACAATTCTTTTGCCTTCTTTGATATAAATTCTATGGCTTCCTTTGGTTCTTAGAAGTTTAAAACCAGCCTTTAAAAGAAGAGATTCAGCTTCCTCTGCAGTAATTCTTGGTAGCTTAGGCAACCTGAACCTCTATCGTAGAGGTATGGATTTCTCTTTTTGAGAGTTCCCTTATTTCTTCCTCTGAGAGTGTCCCAAGGTAAAGTTCAATTGCCTCTTTTATGTTAGCTAATGCCTCTTCGTAGGTTTCACCCTGAGACATACAGCCTTTAAGCACTGGACAGTATACAAAGTAACCGTGTTCATCCTTTTCTATTACAACCGTAAGTTTCATATTAAAACATATGTGAAATTTTCCACAAGAAAATTAACCAATGAGGTAGAATCCCCATCGGTTGATATGCATTAATTATTGGCTTCTACCTTAGAGCCTGAATCAAGAATGTTTAAAGCTTTCTCAATTAAGACTTTTGCACTGTGAGCTAAACAGTTGATGGGTCCTTCTTCAAAGACATCGGAAGAGAATTCAAAGTCCAAGGAAGATATAACGCTAACAACTGCTAAAGCTTCCTCAAGTGCATTGTGGAGGTCAGGGGGCAATTTCCCTACCGTCCATCAAGTAAAATCAAGGGTTTCTGCAAACTGACACGTCCGAAAAAATTCCGACTGTGTCAGTTTTTGTGCACTTAAATTTTTTTGAGGTAGCAAAAATCTTGTTTAGACAGGATACAGCCTTATTTTTGTGTTCAGGTGCAAGGTGAGAGTATCTGAGGGTCATTTTGATGTCTTTGTGTCCTAAGAGTTCTTTTACTGTTGCAAGGTCAACTCCATTCATTACAAGGTGGCTTGCAAAGGTATGTCTTAGGTCATGGAATTTGAAATCAGTTATCTTAGCTTTTCTTAGTGCGTGTTTAAAGCTTCTTTTAATATCGTAGTATCTTGTATTAGTTTCTGGGTTAACAAAAACATAATCAACTCCAAGTTTTCTGTTTTTAAAAAGCTCTTTGAAGAGGCTTAAAAGGTGTGAATTCATAGGAATGTCTCTTCTTTCTGAGTTCTTAGTCTTTTCAACATGGATATAGCCATTCTTAAGGTCAACATTGTCCCATTTAAGAGATAGTATCTCATCTTTTCTCATGCCTGTATTAAGTGCAGTAAACACAATTGGGTAGAGGTGTTTGTCGCAATGTGATAAAAGACTGTGGATTTCCTCTTCTGTGAGGTATCTTAGTCTTTTGTTATCTTCTTTTAGGAATTTCACTCTTCTTATCCTTTTTAAAACCTCTTCCTCTACCATATCCCATTCAACTGCTTTAGTGAACATGTGTTTGATGCAAGCTATCTTTTTGTTAATGGTTGCTGGTTTTAAACCTTGTTTTGCAAGGTCAACTTGGTATTGTTCTAATAAGTGGGTCGTAAATCTTCTTAGAATAAGGCTACCAAATTTTTCTTTCAATTCCTGAATGATGTATTTCTTATCTTTTTCATAACATCTTTGTATAGTAGCCCAATTATTATAGCGGTCGCATAGTTCAGAAAAGGTATAGTTTTTAATGACTACTTTCTCTGGATATTTTCCTTCTGCAACTTGTGCTTTTCTCTTTGCAAGAAGTTTTAAAGCTTCATTGATGTTTCTGGTCTTCGCACTTTCTCTTATCACTCTTCCTGTAGGGTCTGCGTATCTAATCCAATAGATACTGCCTCTTTTAAATACTCCTCTTGTTTTCATGGTTAACCTCCAAATGCTTTAACTGCTAAGATAATCAATAAAACTGCACTAAGGAAAAACAAAGGATAAAAAACTTTGTCTAAAAACTTACTCAATCTTATCGCCTCCTTTCATCTTCTGTTGATAAATACACTCAAGGGCTTTTAAAAATAACTTTGATGGCTTCTTCCTTCCTGTCTCCAACATGTAGATGTAAATTGCACTTACTCCAAGATGTTCTCCAAGTTCTTTCTGTGTCATCCCTAAAGCCTTCCTTATCTCCCTTATCTTCTTCATACTCTAATTTTAATATAACAAAGTTATATTTGTCAATTAATTTTTAATTTTTATTAATCTTTTAACACACTTGAACCTTCTTATTATATAAATGATGAAATAGATATCTTTTAAAAGAAGTGATTTTAAATTAAGACGGCAAATAATTCTTTGGAAATCTTATTCCGAATGCTTTTCTTATTTCCTCTCCGCATGCACCTGACCATAAAAATATTTCCCCTTCATCAAGCCTAATGCAAGTTACACGAACTAATTCGTTGCCCCTGATTCCAATAATTGTAACTGTTTGAAATATTTCTTCAAACTTTATTTTGATAATAGCAAGTTTTTTTCCTTCAACAATCACATATCCAGAGTTAGCCGTGTATTTCGGTTTAAATTTTTCTGGATTATGCCCCATTTCTGCAATTTTTTGTCTTGCCTTTTTTGTTATAGTTTCAATGAGCCATTTTTCTATATTTTTCAGAAACACCTGATTAAAATCAGACTCTCTTAATCCTTGAGCAGGTTGAATTGTTGTGGCAGTAATTACCTTTTCTCCACCTTCAAGTGCTTTATAATTTGTTGATAGCTTTTTATCTTCCTCTTGTTTTGATAGTTGGGTATAAGGAATATAGAGAATAACAGATAAAAACACAAAAAATCCCAGTGGAAATGCTACTTTTAGTATATCTTTTGATTTGTTTGACATCTGGCTTTTGTTAATTAAATTAACTATGAATTTTGAGAATATATAGCCTGCAAGAATAATGGCAATAGTAGTTAGTCCAGCTATAAAACCATAAAAAATAGCAGAAGAATGGCCTGAAGCTATATAAAAAAAACTGAGAATCCGATCATATATTCCGCTCGCTTTTATAGTTGAATATAGGATGCTCCCTACTATTAAATGATATATAGACCAGTATTTAGATGATTTTTCTTTTAAAGGTTTTTCCATTTTATTTGTCATTTTACTCGTATAAATGAAATAAGCAACTACTTATTCTTATACTTATAGCCCAAAATTTCCTTGATTTTCACACCATCCCTCGGTAAAGTTTCTACACCTGTATATTCTGGGAAAACTTTTTCTATAGGCATTTCAACTTCAAAAGTTTCTATGCTATTAGGTGGAATGTCTACATGTTTTGTGATAGTTCTCTCTTTTTGGAATATAAAAGCTATGTTCACTTTTGTTATATACCAGTCACTACCATTATAAATATAAACTCTTGCCTGAACTTTGGATGGTATTAAAGGAACAGGCGTTTTCTTTTTTCCATGAATATCATATATGTCAATGGCGTAAATTGTTTCGGTTTTAATTTCAATCCGTTCTAATTCTCTTTGGGGCAACCTCCTGAGACTGTCTTCTGTTGGAATCCATTTATTAAAAAGTAGATACTCAGTGTAGCCACTTATTCGGTTTATTCTTACAGGAATTGTCTTATCCCCTGATTTCATGTATGTATATTTATAAGGAGTAGGCCATACAAAAAATGCAAAAAAAAGGATTAAAAATATGAAGATTAGAAAAACATGTATCTTTTTCATGTTATCCAAATTAAAAAATTTAAAAAATAATCAAAGTCAAAATAAATGAACCAATCGAAAATATCCAAAGTAGTATCGCTATAGGCATATCAGAAATCCTAAAAGCTTGACCAGTAATAGATTGTAACCTGTAAACAAGGCCTAAAGAAAAGAAAATTCCCATTATTATATATAACCACTGAAAACTAACCGAAGGTTTTGTCATAAAATAATTTGTTATAAATCCGACTATAAAACCATAAATAATCGATATTATTATTATTTGCAATATTATAAATCTAAAAAGCATAGAATGAGGTATCAGGATAGCCAAAAGCCCTATTATAAAAGGAAAAAAAATATAATTACCTATTAAACTTAGTAGAAATAAAATAAAATTCATAATCAGACTCTTTCAATTTAAGATGAGAAATGATAGATTTCCTCAATTTATATCTATCAGCATCTCTGTCTTTTTCATATCAGTTGCTATTTTACCAACCCCTATATTTTTTGTTATAGTTATGATTCCATTCATAATTTCTTTGATAAGGATTTTGAATTTTTCTGTCTCGGTCATTATAGTCAAAATAATTAATCACTCCGTCTTTATCGGTATCTTTATACAAGTTATTGTGATGTTTATAACTATTACCCCAATAGTCTTTATAAGGTCTCTTGTTATCGAGTTCTCCCCATGCAAATAAGAATGAAGGGATTAAAAAAGTAATTAGCATAAAAAATAAAATTCTTTTAATTTTACTCCTCCTTGTTAAATTTTTTCTTTCTCAATAAAGATTGCCTTGTCAATTTTAGAGAATATTCTTTGGTAGGCCTCAGAGTCATAGATTGGTCTTGTCCATACAACACCGCCTGTATTTGTTATTCCCTTGGCTATTAAATTAATCCTTATTTTTATAACTTTACTTTCGTGCCTTATTGTTGCATTAGCTTCAATTCTTCTGATTGTTTGATAACTACCCTTAGGACCAACCCAAAATTCTGTCCATTGGTCTTTCTCTTCTATATCCTTATAAGCAGTTACCAACCCCAAGCTTTCATTTGCACTTGTGATTATGAATTCCTGGTCTTGTAAAGAAGCTACTACAGCTTTAATAGCTTCAATATAATTTGCATTTTCATATTGCCTTGTCTGTATCTCTCTAATTTGAAGTTCGCTCATATCAGGAGGCTTTGGTGGTGGAGTAACGCAACTTACTAAGATAAAGACAGTGAAACATATAAAAATTAACCACTTAAAATTTGCTTGCGTGATAGGAAAATGTGTCAACCTTTCCATCTTTGTTAAACCTTATAATGATTGTTAATGTTTTTTGTTTTTGTACATAAGCCCCTGATTCTCTTCCATAACCTCCTCCGAACAATCCAAGTATTAATGAAGACCCTGGAGTTCCACCTCCGCCAGCTCCTCCGCCTATGCTTCCAGCATCTCTGGAGTAAAAATATTCAGTTGCTACTTTGTCATAAACCCAAGTCTCTCTTCCTTCGCTATCTCTTGTAACAATATTCGGAGAACCAAGAACAGATATAACATCAGCCTGAGACATTCCAGTTTTTATTTCCTTTTGAACAATTCCAACAGTTAATTCTCTTTCCTGAGTTGTTGGTAAGCTTTGATAATGTTGGGTTGCAGTCATACAGGAAGTTAATATAATTGAAATTAAAAAAAGTGAAATTAAAAAAAGACCTGCATGTCCTATTGTTACTTTCATTAATTAAATTTTATCTATAATCCAAAATTTTTCAAGTCTAAATTTTTAAATAAAATTATTAAAATTTTTTATATTTTATCTTTGTTTTTAATAAGTGACCTCCAGACTGTATACGAAGAGGCCAGGGATTCAAGTCCGGTCCACCCCGTAAGTAAAATCAAGAGTTTGCAAGTGTAGTTACTTCTCAGAGACCCCACTTGTGATAAAAATTTTATCCATTAGTTTAAACGCCTCTTTCTTATTAGCTTGACTTAGGATATCTCAGTTTCATTGTCGGAGTTTTATGTCCTAAGAGTTCTTGCAGTGTCTTTTGGTCTGCTCATCCATAATAAGTTGACTTGCGAAGGTATGTCTGATGTCATGAGCCTGAAATTCCTTGTTATAGCCTTCTTAAGTACTGTAGAAAAGCTTCTTTTAAATTCCTTTTCATATGCAAA
>JANXBR010000048.1 GCA_025060625.1 Thermodesulfovibrio sp. | reverse complement strand
TTCAAAAAAGAAAAATCCAGATTTAGTCTTTTTCTTTAAGTTAGAAGAAATCTTAAAAGATGCTGGCTTTAATGTTTTTTACCTAATTGGTCCAGCTGAAAGAGAACTTATAAACATATTTAAAAACTCCGTTTATCTGGAAAATCCTGTAGAAATCGCAAAGTTTCTTCTTAAGGCAAATCTTTATATTGGATTTGACAGTGGAGTAAGTCATTTAAGTAGTTATCTTGGAGTTCACTCAGTTATTGTATTTGGTCCCACTGAACCTAAGGTCTGGCATCCTATTGGTGAAAGTTTTCATATTATTCGTTATGAAAAATGTCCTCCTTGTTTTCCTGAGGTATGTGAAGAGAGAAAATGTCTTGATCCAGATTTTTTAATTGATAGAATTAAAATCCTGCAAATATGTCAAAAAGTTTGAAGTTTCTTAAACTTAAGTAGTGAGCATGAAGGATTAAAAGATAACCCTTTGAGTTAAGACTGTATAGCTTTTCAGGCTGAAGCCTTGACAAATATTCAATATTGGCTATTAACATATTGCGAAACTGCATTTTACCAAGTTTTGTATCAATATCAAGATTGATTGTTTTTAAATATCCACTTTCAAATAATTCTTTTGAACACTCCAAAGCATCATGAAAATCCCTTGCAAGCTCTGTGAGTCCTGCTTTTATTTTTAAAAAAAATTCTGTTTCATTACCATCATCATCAAAAACTCTTTCTCCTTCTGAAGAGGCAAAGGTTTCATCAAATATAATTGTATAATTATCTCCCTCTTTAAAAATTCCAAAGGGATAATGTTTACAGATATTTAGAACTGCATCAATCTTCCATGTTCCATTTTCTTTTAAAAATATGTTTTTGTTATTAATTCCTGTAACAGCAAAGGGGAAAACAGTTTGTTCCTGAATACCAAACATGACTGGATAATACATGGTAGCCGATAGGAGTTCTGAATAGGTGAGGGGAACAATCTCAACATCTTTCATATATAAATAATTCTCAGGCATCTTTACTTTCAAATATCTATGAACATTACTATCAAGTGCTACAGCCTTTTTAAAAGCTTTCATTATTGCCTTCATTTTCTCCTCCAGAGGAAAAAGTTTTTAAATTATAGCATAAAACTTTTCTTGACAGCATATTCTTTAAACAATTATAAATAATATATTGTTAAAAATTTTGAAAGGAGCTAATATGAATAAGGTCCTGATGAAAGGAAATGAAGCTCTTGCAGAAGCTGCTATCCAAGCAGGATTAAAGTTTTATGCAGGATATCCTATAACACCACAAAATGAAATCCCCGAGTATTTAGCAAAAAGACTGCCCGAAGCAGGAGGAGTATTTATTCAGGCTGAAAGTGAAATTGCTGCAATAAACATGATTTATGGTGCCTCAGCTTGTGGCGCAAGAGTCATGACATCCTCAAGTTCACCAGGAGTTAGCCTAAAACAGGAAGCCATCTCCTACCTTGCAGGAGCAGAACTTCCAGCTGTTATTGTAAATATGATGCGTGGCGGACCTGGACTTGGGAATATATCAGGTAGTCAGGCAGACTACTTTCAGGCAGTAAAGGGTGGTGGACATGGAGATTACAGACTTCTTGTATATGCACCTTTTAGTGTACAGGAACTATGGGATTACACAATTCTTGCCTTTGAAAAGGCTGATGAATGGAGAAATCCTGTAATGATTCTTGGAGATGGAGTTATTGCTCAAGTTATGGAACCTTTAATTCAGAGAGTGCCGGAATTAAAAAAATATGATAAATCCTCATGGGCACTTACAGGAGCAATGGGGAGATCTTCAAGAGTTATAAGAACCTTATTAATGACTGAAGGAGAACTTGAAAAACACAACTGGAAGCTACAGGAAAAATATAAAAAGTGGAAAGAAAGGGAAGTTAAATATGAAACCTATTTCATAGATGATGCAGATGTGGTAGTTGTAGCCTTTGGCTCTGCTGCAAGGATATCTCTTTCAGCAATAAGAAGTTTAAGGCAGGAAGGTTTAAAAATTGGACTTTTAAGGCCTATTACACTATTTCCTTTCCCTGAAGAACCATTAAGACAGCTTGCTCAGGATATTGAAAGATTTATTGTTGTAGAGTTTAATGCTGGACAGATGGTTGAGGATGTAAAACTTTCTGTAAATGGATTGGCTGAAGTTTATTTATATGGAAGACCTGGAGGAAGTATTATAACAGCAGAAGATGTATATGAGGCTCTTGCCAGATATACTATGACTGAGAGAACTATGGTTTCTGTTAAGTAGTCTTTATGAATATTGAAAAAGTAGCAGTTTCTACTGTTGTAGTCATACTCGTAACAATTTTTTTGTTGGTATTAAGAGCTTTCCTATTTAAAATACTTCATAAATGGGCTGAAAAGACAAAAACAGATTTTGATAATCTAATGATAAATACAATTAAGGGTCCTTCGATCTTATGGTGTACCGGAATTGCTCTTTACATAGGACTTGAAATCTCGGATATATCATTGAAATATTCTATATATGTGATAAAGGCTATTCATATCTTGATCATTTTTTCAATTACCATTGCTCTTGCAAACCTTGTCAATAGACTTTTTATCCGATACATTGAAAGATCCTCAGTTTCTGTTCAGTCAACTGGACTTCTTAACACAATAATTAAAGGCGCTGTTTATTTAATTGGCGTAATAATTATCCTGAATATTCTTGGCATTTCAATAGCACCTTTGATAACAGCCTTAGGAATAGGTGGCTTGGCTGTTGCTCTTGCTCTTAAAGACACGCTGGAAAATCTTTTTGCTGGAATACACATTATGGCAGAAAAAACAGTAAGAGTAGGTGATTTTATAAGGCTTGAAAATGGTCAAGAAGGATATGTAGAGGATATATCATGGAGAACAACAAGAATCAGGATGATTTCTAATAATATGATAATAATTCCCAACAGTAAACTTTCACAAAGTATTGTGGTTAACTATTATCTTCCTGAAAAAAGAATGACCCTCCAAATCCCAATAAGTGTAAGCTATGCCTCAGATCCAGAAAAAGTTGAAAAAATAATTATTGAAGAAACTAAAAAAGCCTCGGCAGAAATTCCCAGCTTACTTAAAGAACCTGAACCAGTAGTTAGATTTACACCTGGATTTGGTGAAAACTCTATTGATTTTACTCTTGTTTGTCATATTGACGAGATATCAAATCAGTTCATTGTACAAAATGATTTAAGAAAAAGAATTCTTAAAAGATTTAAAGAAGAAGACATAGAAATTCCTTTCCCTCAAAGAGTTGTCTGGATCAAAGGAGAAAAATAAAAAAATTCCATTAGTTTTAGAGAAAATTACATCCAAAATCTGGCAAAGTGTTATTCCTAAATCTCAATTCAAAATTTATTACTAAGATAAAATCACATATCTTTTATAGTCCCTTTTCCATAGATGATTCTCTAATGGAGTATATCACCTTTTGCCTTTTTCTTCTTCATATTAATTAAACTCTAAATTTCATCAAAAGCTTTATCCTTAAACCCTGCCTGTAACTGAGTCCTAAAATCTGTGGAACTCCCTTTAGAGCTAAACTCTAAAAGAAGGCTAACATATATGTGACATTTCTCTTTAGTAATTATGTGTGACATTTTAATATAGTAACCACAAAGGAAAAGGCGGGGGTGGAATTTTTAATTAGAAATTGTTTATAATTTGATTTTTAGAGAACTCTGAAGGAGGTTTTAATGAGAGGGCAAACAGCTGTTATAACTGGAGCTTCAAGAGGAATAGGAAAAACTACAGCTGAGGAGTTTGCTAAAAAAGGAGTTCAAGTTGTAATTGTTGATATAGATAGAGAAAGTGCAGAAAAAACTGCTAATGAGATTAAATCCCTCTATGGTGTAGAAACCTTAGGAATAAAGGCTGATGTCTCTAATCCTGAGGAGGTAAAAGCTTTATTTGAAGATACAGTAAAAAGATTTTCAAAGATTGAGATTCTTGTGAATAATGCAGGCATAACAAGAGATAATCTTCTTATAAGGATGAAAGATGAAGATTGGGATGCTGTTTTAAACATAAATCTTAAGGGAGCATTTCTTTGTTCAAGGGAAGCTGTAAAGATTATGTCAAAAAACAGATATGGAAGAATTATAAATATTTCCTCTGTTGTAGCCTTCATAGGGAATCCCGGACAGGTTAACTACTCAGCATCAAAGGCTGGATTAGTAGCTTTGACTAAAACCTTGGCTAAGGAGTATGCTTCAAGAGGAATAACTGTTAATGCAGTTGCTCCAGGTTTTATTCAGACAGCTATGACAGAACAACTTTCAGAAAAAGTTAAGGAAGAGATGTTGAGAATGATTCCTCTTGAAAGGTTTGGAACAACTAATGATGTTGCAAATGCGATAATATTTTTGGCTTTGCCAGAGTCAGGATATATAACAGGTCAAGTCATTCATGTAAATGGCGGAATGTACATGTAAAAAAAGAAAGAAGGAGGAGGTAATAATGGTAGAAGAAAAAGTAAAAGAAATCATAGCAAAACAACTTGGTGTAGAAGTATCACAGGTAACACCAGAGGCGTCTTTTGTGGAAGACCTTGGAGCAGATTCTCTTGATACTGTAGAGCTTGTTATGGCATTTGAAGAGGCTTTTGGAATTGAGATTCCCGATGAAGATGCTGAAAAGATTTCCAAGGTAAAGGACGCTATAGAGTATATTAAAAATAAAACAAATCAGGCATAGTTATTTATGGCTAAAAGAAGAGTTGTTGTGACCGGGTTGGGAATGGTTTCCCCTCTCGGTCTTGATGTTAAATCATCTTGGGAAGCAGTTATTCAAGGCAAATCAGGAGTTGGTTATATTACTCAATTTGACAATACAAACTATCCAGTAAAAATAGCAGCTGAAGTAAAGGATTTTGACCCCACAAAATACATTGAGCCAAAAGAAGTAAAAAAGATGGATAGATTTATCCACTTTGCAATTGCTGCTACAGAAATGGCAATCGCAGACTCTCAGTTAAAGATTACTCCTGAGAACTCAGAAAGAATAGGAGTTGTCATAGGCTCTGGAATGGGTGGTCTTCCAGCAATTGAATATTATCACAAGGTATTAATTGAAAAAGGTTGGAAAAGAGTAAGCCCTTTCTTTATTCCTATGGTTATAGTTAATCTTGCAGCAGGACAGATCTCAATAAGATATGGAATAAAAGGTCCTAATATTGCTGTAACAACTGCTTGTGCTACAGGAAATCACTCAATCGGTGAAGCTTTCCGAATTATTCAATATGGCGATGCAGATGTAATGATTGCAGGAGGTGCTGAAGCTGTTATTACACCAATGGCTGTGGCAGGTTTCTCTATAATGAGAGCTTTGTCAACAAGAAATGATGAGCCAGAAAGAGCAAGTAGACCATTTGATGTTGACAGAGATGGATTTGTAATTGGAGAGGGTTCTGGAATTCTTATTCTTGAAGAGCTTGAACATGCTTTAAAAAGAGGAGCCAAAATATATGCTGAGCTTGTAGGATATGGAATGACCTCCGATGCCTATCATATCACAGCTCCCTCACCTGAAGGGGAAGGTGCTGCAAGATGTATGAAAATGGCTTTGAAAGATGCTGGAATATCTCCAGAAGAGATAGATTACATAAATGCTCATGGAACATCTACAAAACAGGGAGATGAACTTGAAACGCAGGCAATAAAAACAATATTCGGTGATCATGCATACAAACTATGCGTAAGCTCTACAAAGTCTATGACAGGACATCTTTTGGGAGCAGCAGGTGGAGTTGAAGCTATATTTACTGTTTTAAGTATTTATGAAGATATAGCACCTCCAACTATAAATCTTGACAATCCTGACCCAGAGTGTGATCTTGACTATGTTTCACATAAAGCAAAGAAAAAAGAGATTAGATATGCCATGACAAACTCCTTTGGTTTTGGTGGAACTAATGCTTCACTTGTATTTAAGAAATTCAATGGAGTTTAATTTATTAGTTTAATAGATATTTAGCGATCATTTTATCATATTCGTAGATGTCTTCAAGGAAATAAAGTTCTGAATTTTTAATAATATTGGTGAAATAAAGAATGTATACAGGTATGGAGTTTTTCAAATTAATGTAAACAGTTTGTTCGCTATTCAAAGCCTCTTTTAATTTCTTCTCATTCAATTCCTTCTTGTTATTGTTTTCAATTAAAAGCAAAGCTAAATGATAAGCTTTTTCCACTCTTATACATCCAGAACTAAAAGTTCTTACTTTGTGCAAAAAAAGTTTTCTCTGGGGTGTGTCATGTAGATAAATGTCAAAATTATTGGGCATATGAAACTTTATTTTACCTAAGGCATTTTTCTTTCCTGCTTTTTGAACAAGTTTAAAATTAAAGTTTTTCTCATCTATACCTGTCCAATCTATTTTTAGGGGATCAACTTCTTCATTATTAAGAAATACCTTTATTTTATCATTAATTAAGTATTCAGGATTTTTCTTTATTTTTGGAAGAATATCTTTTACTGCAATATTGTAGGGAATATGCCAATCAGGATTAATAACTATTTGTTTTATCTCACTGAATAGTAAAGGTGTGGGTCTAAAGTCTTCTTTGTATTTTTTACCTACTACTATGCGACTATGCATTAAAATTTGTCCACTTTCATATAAATCAAGTTCAAAAGATGGAATATTAATCCATATGTATTTATCTTCTAAATTTTCAGGTAACCATCTATATTTTTCAAGGTTTATTCTTATTTTGAGGATTCTATCCTTAATTCTCATATTTAAAGCTTTGATTGTCGCCTTTCCTATAATGCTATCACTTTCTAAGTTGTGTAACTCTTGAAACTTTTTTATTGCTTTTTCTAATTTTTCATCATAAAGATTAGATTCTGTATAAGAGTCCAGATATCCAGTTAGATATAGTCTTTTTCTTATCTTGCTAATTAAAGGATGTATATCTCCAGGCTTTAACTTATTTTTTAGTTCTATCCTGTCACCATCATCTCTGGATTCAATTTCATAGTATAGCCTCAGATATTCCTTTAGAGTTTTATAATCTTTATATATTGGTGAGAGAGCCTCAAAGAACTCCTCCAATTTATCCTGTTTTATCAGATCCGAAAGGACTTTTAAAACTCTATCTTTTTTTCTTGGAAAATCCCATCTTTCAAAAACCTTTGATGGATTAACTCTACCATAGTAAGTATGATATGCTAGTTTAATTAGAGTGTTGGTTAGATTTAGTTCGTTTTCAATGGTAGAGTTAGAAATATTAATTTCGTACTCCTTAGAGTTTAAACCTTCATATTTTGAATTTTTAACTAAATATTTTAGGGTCTCAATTCTCTTTTCATTCCAGATAGGCTGAAAATTAAACTCTTTATAAAAAGACATAATTTTTTCGCATTTAAAACGGTTGGAAGGACATTTTTCTATTGATAGTGAATATGCTTTATCACAAAGATTAAATATAAATAATAAGATGAAACTTATGAACCAGAGCATAATTAAAATAATTTTACAATTTTTGGAATAATTTAAAATAGCCCTAATTAAAGATTTTTACTACAATATTAGGTCTATCTCCAAATAAAGGCTATTTAATGGGAATGCGAGACTCTTAAATTAAAGTAGTAAAAGAATAATCTCTTAATGTCAACATTGTCTTAAATCAGTTTAATGTTATAAAAGACTTTGGTAGTATTATAGATAAAATTTAGATATGCTCAATGCACGAATGATAGTAAATCTAAAAAAGAAGTTATAAATGATTTATAATAAAAAGCTCATTTACCTTAAGCAACTAAAGTATAGATGGATTAAAATTACTATTCCAGAATTCGGGAAGAAACCTTCTTGTCCTAAAAGGTACTTTATTTCTCTGTCTCTCATAGCTTTTTCTTTCAGGAAGAGCTATATGAAAAAAATAATTTCTCCAGAGCATTACAAATAAATCAGTCTCTAATGGGATCTCTATTTCCAAATCATCTATCCACATCATTTCTTTTTTTCTATCTTTGTATAGGAAGATAAGATTTCTTAATGAATCAAATATAATAAGTTTTTCATTGGGATATCGCTGTATAAAATGAAACCAGAGCTTAGGAAGCACATTAAACTTTGGCTCAAACTTTGCAAAAAGTATTCTGTTTGGTAATTCTATAAACCTGAGGAATCCAAACCAACGATGTCTTTCCCTGTAAAAAGACTTTTCTGCTTTGTGAAGTTTTATTATTTCATCACGACTAAAATCCTGAAATATATCAGGATTTTTCTTTATCTCTTTTAAAGTCTTTATCAAAGGTATCTCAATCATTTCATGGTCGCAGAGATAGTATGTGTAGATTTTCTCAAAAAATACTTTTGGTAAATTTTTCTTTAAATATTGAAGAAATTTTCTTGCCTTCTCTGAGTTGGTAACAACTTCTTCATAAAAAAGTTCACCCTGAGGCTGGGTAAACCTGAAATTTTTAATCTTTATGTTATCTAAGGCTTCCTCTTCCAGAACATATTTACTAAGAAGAGTTAGAAAGCCCTCAAAAGTACCATCATAAAAAACATTTATCATATGCTTTCATATGCTCTCATGGAAAAGAAATAGATTTCTCTCCCGTTGGGATTTATCCAAAGATTGAGAAATTTTGACTAATGGTTTTCCTCTAATTGTTATAAAGTACTTTGCTCTTTTTAGAGAAATACCCAGCTTTTTTAAAATAGTATCTGAAAGCTCACAAAACTTTCTTGCCTTCATAATTTTCTTGGCAGATGCTGGTCCGATACCTGGGACTCTCAATAATTCATAGTAGTCTGCATTAGTGATCTCTACAGGGAAAAATTCTAAATGTCTCAGCGCCCATGCAAGCTTTGGGTCTAGATTAAGTGATAGATTTTCACTCTCTTCAAAAATCTCATCTAAATTAAACCCATAAAATCTCAATAGCCAATCTGCTTGATAAAGTCTATGCTCCCTTAAAAAGGGTGGTTCTACTAAGGCTGGTAAGTCTGAGTCCTCATTTACAGGAATATAAGCTGAATAGTAAACTCTTCTTACCATTTTATCCTTATATAGATCATTAGCGAGTTTAATTATTGTTTTGTCTGTATCTGGTGTAGCTCCAACTATAACTTGTGTAGATGCTGGAGCTTTAAGTTTTCTCTCACTATAAACTTCTCTGACTATTTTTAATGGTTTATAAAGCTCAAATAGGGTTTTATCAGGAGCAAGCTTTTTCAAACTCTCTTCAGTCGGTAACTCCAAATTGGAACTTACACGATCAGCAAGCCCAAATGCTTCTTTAACGAGTTCATCCGATGAACCAGGAATAAGCTTTAGATGAATATAACCGTTAAAGTGGTATTTAAATCTAAGAATTTTAATGGCTTTAAGCATTAACTCCATTGTATAGTCAGGATTCCTAAAAACTCCAGAACTCAGAAAGAGTCCCTCTATATAGTTTCTCCTGTAAAACTCTATGGTTAAATCTGCAATTTCTTTTGGAGATAGAGCAGTTCTTGGGACATCATTTTTTAGTCTATTTATACAGTATTTGCAATTATTTATGCAGTAGTTGGTCATAAGAATCTTGAGTAGGGATACACACCTTCCGTCTGATGACCAACTATGGCAAATTCCACCAAGATGTGATTTACCAAGACCATGAGGATGAGTTTCTCTTCTTCCGCCAGAACTACTGCAGGAGTTGTCATATCTTGCTGACATTGAAAGAATTGATAATTTTTCAAATATATCCTTAGTCTTTGAGTAAAAGTATTTTTTGCTCTCTATAGAATAAGATGGATTCATAATTTTTATGATTGAAAATCTAAGAAAAGAATGTCAATACTGCCATAAAAAGACCAATTATATTACTCCTCATTTTTTCATATATTTCTCTCAAAATCTTATTCGTTAAATTGTTCCTAATATCTAAGGGAACTCTCTAAAGGTAGAGAAAAAAATATAAATATTTCACAAATTTAATAAAAAACTGTTATCTAAAATCAAGTCACATTTTATTACTACGGTAAAATGTCACATATCTTTTATAGTCTCTTTTCCATGGATGATCCGCTAATGGAGTATA
>JANXBR010000047.1 GCA_025060625.1 Thermodesulfovibrio sp. | reverse complement strand
TTATAGGCTTTGAAGCCTCACAACTTGATGGTCTAAAGGAGTCATTGTTACAGTAAATACAACCAGTTGTTCCAATTGTTCCATCTCTGTTTGGACATGTAAAACCTGCATCTACATTTACTTTGTAGACTTTCTTGCCAAATATCTCTTTTAAGTATTCTCCAAATGAATAATAACGATGTATCATAGTTTTTTCTAATATATTTGCAAGCATTTAGTCAATCAACATTAAATTTAGAAGAAAAGAGCTTGAAACAAAATTGGAGTTCTTGCTATTATTATAATTAGCCGAAGTGGTGGAACTGGTAGACACGCACGTTTGAGGGGCGTGTGGGGAAACCCGTGCGGGTTCGAGTCCCGCCTTCGGCATTAGTATTATTAAATTTTCTGATTGAATTTAAGATTTATAATAATTCCCTATCTTAAAATCATATCATTTTTAAAAACTTAGTATTATCAACAAAGGGAATTTTAAGAACTCTTGATATTAACTCGCCGAGTTTTAATATGTTTTCATAAACCTCATATACTTTTTCATTTTTATTAACAAATTCGGAATAAAAAAGCTGTCTTTTTTCTTTATTACTCAATCTTGCATCAAGATGGAAGATAAAAGTTCCACTTCTTTTTAAAAGTTGATCAGAAATCTCAAGCTGAGTTACTCTGTAAATTGGAAACTTCACGGAAAACAAAAGCTTCCTTACCATTATTAATCCTCTAATATTATCTATGACAGTCTCCATAGGACTCAAAAATCTTCTCATTACATATAATACAAACAGATATGCAAAAAGACACAAGATAATGCTTACATACTTATAGGGATCCTTTGAAAGAAAGGCTAAGATTAAAATAAAGGGAAATATGATAGTGATGATTGAAAATCTAAGGATATCAGGAAAGCTTGCCTTTTTGTAAATTACAATTCTGTCTGGACCTAATTCTTTTATTACTAAATAGGGAATTTTGATTTGGTCTCTATCAAAAGTAAATTTTTCACTTTCAATTATAAGATTTTTATTCTCATTAATCAATCTCTTTTCTTCAAGCGTCTTATTAAACTTAACTTTATATCCAAAGCTATATGAATAGACTGAGTAACTCTTAAATTCAATAATTTTTGCCAAATTGAGAAAGATATTGAGAATACTCTCAGTAGAGTCAACCAAATCAAATGTAAAAAATACATTAATTTTTTTACCATTTATTTTTTCTATCTCCATTCTTATCTTGTATTCATTTTTTGTGGTAAAGATGAAAAGATTTATCATTTTAATAATATCAAATGATAGGAACTCATTTTTTCTGAAAATAAAACTCTTTATCCAACCTAATTTTAAGACCCTTTCAACTTTTGATGCTCCTATAAGAAATAACTTTGCTGGAGTTGATAAAAAAACCAGCAAAAAGATTCCTACAACCATAAATATGGCAATGACTCCAACTATTGAATAATCTCTTTTGCCTTCGTATAAATTTTTTATAAGAATTAAAAATGTAGAAAGCTCAACGATAACAAGGATAAAAAGTAAGGCTATAATAATCAGTTCCTTCGTAAAAAATCCCTCTTTGGAAATAAATTCTACAGAGTCAGACCATATATTTTTACTGATAACTAATTTCATTGTACTTTCGTCAGATTTAACTTTATCTCCAGATATTTAGAAATTCCATTTCTTGTTATCATGCCTTTAAGCTTTTCACTATCTAAAATTACCAACCTTCCAACATCTTCACTTATCATTCTCTCAAGGGCATTTAATGCACTTTCTTCTGGCATTATTTCCCATTGACTCCTGTGTATACCATAGAATTCTGATACTTCTCTTATTGATCTCTCCTTTTCGGGAATGTTTTTTATATCTCGTAATGCTAAAATGCCAAGATACTTGTCCTCTGAAACAACAGGAAAACCTGTATAACCATACTTAAGAAAGTAGTTGTCAATTACTTCCTGAATCTTCATAGTTGGAGAAATTGTTATTATATCGGTAATCATAATATCCTTTACCTTTACATTTTTAAGCAATGTCTCAATAGTTGACTGTTGATAGCTTCCGTAAGCTGCAGAATAAAGAAACCAGCCAATAAGAATGAGCCATAATCCTGTCGGAGTACCCATAAAAAGCGAAAATATA
Source organism: Thermodesulfovibrio sp. (assembly GCA_025060625.1). GTDB lineage: Bacteria > Nitrospirota > Thermodesulfovibrionia > Thermodesulfovibrionales > Thermodesulfovibrionaceae > Thermodesulfovibrio. The sequence goes on along the minus strand of JANXBR010000047.1, from coordinate 8,227 downwards.
CCTAAGGTCACAAAAAGCAAGGCTATTTTTTGTCCTATAGTTGAGGCTTTTTGAGTAGCATATAAATAATTAGCTTTCTTTTTCCATAAATAAGCTCTTAAAACTCTTCCACCATCCATAGGAAAACCGGGAATTAAATTAAAAGAGCCAAGAATTAGGTTAATCTCAGAAAGATAGGAAAAAAGAGCCTTTAATATCATACTTTGCGTGTTCACTTCTATTAAAAAGAAGATTCCTGAAAGAAGAAAGCTTGTAGCAGGTCCTGCAATAGCTATTTTAAACTCTGCCTTTGGATAGGGTGGTTCACCCTTAATCTGAGCAACTCCACCAAAAATGAAAAGCGTAATACTCTCTATTGTGAGTTTATATCTCATCGCCATAAAACAATGGGCAATTTCATGAATAGCAACAGACAAAAAAAGCAAAAAAGCTGCCAAAATACCATTAATCCAGTAAGATGTATAGGATAACTGGGGTGCAGCCCTTGGAAAATAAATGGTTGAAAGTGACCATGTTATAAGTCCAAAGACAATAAGCCATGTAAAATGTACTCTTATAGGAATTCCAAGAATTCTCGCAATCTGCCAGGAGCCATGCAAAAAGCCATTCATTTTTTTCTTTTCCTTCTAATCCATTTATCAATCTCAACTACTAAAATAACTGAAATAGCAACGACGAGTATATTATACCAGTCTGATATTGAAATGGGTGCTGTTCTAAATACCCACTGAAGTGCAGGAGTATATATAAATGCAAGCTGAGCAAGGGTTGCAGCAATGAGACTAAAAAATAGAAATGGATTACTTAACGGGTTTATTTTAAATATGGATTCATACTCAGAACGACTATTCCATGCCTGAAAAAACTGAAAGAATACCATTGTTGTTACTGCTACAGTTCTTGCAGTCTCGAGGGATTCTCCTTGAGCTAAGGCATAGTTGAAAGTATAGGCAACTCCTAAGGATATTATGAATCCAATAATTATTGTCCTTTCTATCATAAGCCTGGACATTATTCCCTCCTGTGGAGGCCTTGGTGGTCTGTAAACTACTCCTTTCTCTCCTGGTTCAAAGGCAAGGGATATGACCTGCAAACCATTTGTCACAAGGTTGATCCATAATATCTGAGCAGGAAGATAGGGAATCGGTAGCCCTGAAATAACAGTTCCCACAATTGATAGTATTGAAGCCAAGCCAGTAGGTATGAGGAAGAAGATTACTTTTCTTATGTTGTCAAATACAATTCTTCCTTCCTTTACAGCATTAAATATGCTTGCAAAGTTGTCATCAGTAATAATTATATCCGAGGCTTCCTTTGCAACATCAGTTCCTCCCTTTCCCATAGCAACGCCAATATGAGATGCCTTAAGAGCTGGAGCATCATTAACACCATCACCAGTTACAGCAACAATATGACCTTGTGCCATAAGTTGCTTAACTATTCTTAACTTATGCTCTGGAGTAACTCTTGCAAAAATTGAAACAGTCTTAATTTTTTCAAATAACTCTTGATCTGAAATTTTCTCCAAGTCTTTTCCTGTTAGAACCTCGCTTTTTTCATCTCCAATTCCAATCATACTTCCTATTGCCTTAGCAGTTATGGCATGATCACCTGTTATCATTACAACCCTAATTCCTGCCTTTTTACAGCCTTCTATTGCCTCTATTGCTTCAGGTCTTGGAGGATCAATCATTGCTTGAAATCCTGTAAAAAAGATTTCTCCTAAAGCCTGACATTGCTCAATATCTTTGCAGGAGATTTCCTCCTTATCCTTCGGAAGTTTTAAAAAGGCAAAGGCAAGCACCCTCATTCCTTCCTTTGCAAATCGGTGAACTATTGAGTGCAGGTGCTTCCTATTTATTTCTTCACCCCAATAGTTTTTACTACAAAGATCCAGTACTTTCTCAGGTGCACCTTTAATTAAAACAACCCTCTCTCCTTTATGTTTATGAAGGGTTGCCATATAGCCACGCTCTGATTCAAAGGGTATAGTCTCTATGAGTTCATATTTTCTCTCCTCTTCAACTCTGCTTAGTCCTGCTTTCATAGCAGCTACAATTAGAGCTCCCTCTGTAGGGTCTCCTTCAATTTTATATTCACCATTCTCCAAAAAAACTTTTGCCTCATTACAGAGTAGCCCAACTCTTAGAGTTTCCATTAATGCTTCATGATTCTTTTTTAAATCAACCTCTAATCCATTATGCAGAATTCGTCCCTTTGGTTCATATCCACTTCCTTCAACTTCATAAATTTTTTTACCGTCGTAAATTAGCTTTACAGTCATCTCATTTTTTGTTAAAGTGCCTGTTTTATCGGTGCATATTACTGTTGTGCTTCCAAGAGTCTCTACGGAATGAAGTTTCCTTACAATGACATTTCTTCTTGCCATTCTCATTACTCCCACAGCAAGAGTTACAGTAACCACCATTGGCAATCCCTCAGGTATGGCAGCAACTGCTGTTGCTACAGCTGTCATAAACATATCTTTAATTGGCTCTCCAATTATTAATCCCATGATAAATAGCAAGATTGAAGCAACTACCACAAAAATACCAACCATGTTTGCAAAATTTTTAATTTTATCCTGAAGAGGTGCTCTCACTGTTTCTGCCTCTTTTATTATCTTTGCAATCTTCCCAAAAGCTGTATTCATTCCTGTTTCAACTACCACTCCCTTTGCTCTTCCACTTACCACAATTGTTCCCATAAATGCCATATTTTTCTGATCTCCATAGGTAAGTGCTTCTTCCTTTATGGTGTGAGAATGTTTCTCAACAGGTAAGGATTCACCTGTAAGAATGGATTCGTCAATTTTAAGCTCAACTGTATGGATAAGCCTTATATCAGCAGGTACACGAATTCCAGAGTAAAGAAGCACTACATCACCTGGCACAATTTCTTCACTGTTTATCTCTCTTTCAATACCATCTCTTATTACTTTAGCCCTTGGCACAAGCATTTTCTTAAGTGCTCTGACACTCTGTTCAGCTTTATATTCCTGAAAATAACCGATGATTGCATTAATTATTACAACTACCATTATTACACCTGCATCAATATATTCTTTGAATAGGATTGTTACCACTGCAGATATAATGAGAATGTAAATAAGGGGACTGGCAAACTGATTAAGAAAAATTTTTAATTTGTTTATCTTTTCTTCTTCAGCGAGTCGGTTGGCTCCATACTTTTCAAGCCTTTTTTTAGATTCCTCTATGCTTAGACCTTTATCTGAAGTTTTAAGTTTCTGAAATAACTCTTTTATACTAATCTTATACCAATCCACAATTACCTCTATAATTTGAAAAAATCATTACTAAAAACATACAAATTTATCACTATCTATCAATAGTTCGTACAGGTCCTTTTGTCCTCCCTTTTGACATATCTCATTTCCTTCAATTCCTCTAAAGCCCATACTTTTCTGGCAGCCTATTATTTTTCCACCTCCAAGGACAAAGCTTTTTGCCAACTCCTTTATATTGAATTTTTCTGAGTCTGCTTTCTCATAGGCTGTTGCTTTAGCATTTAGGAATATGGTAACTTCATTTTCATAATCCATGTTCAGACAAAGATTTCCAAAACGAAAGGCGTTCCAGAGTGTTTCTGGATCATCGGTTGATATAAGAATACCTATTTTCATTTTTCCTCCTCCTTTTGTTTAAGTTTTTTAAATTTTAAAATGTTTTATAATAAAAAATAAATCCTCTGGAGGTATTATGGAAAAGGAAACACTTATACAACTGGATAAAAGATATATATGGCATCCTTTCACACAGATGAAAATCTGGCTCAGTGAAGACCCAACAATTTTCATAGAGGGTAAGGAATGCTTTTTAAAAGATATTGATGGTAAATGGTATATTGATGGGGTTTCTTCTCTCTGGGTAAATATTCATGGACATAGAAGAAAAGAGATAGATGAGGCATTAAAGTCTCAGATTGAAAAACTTGCTCATTCAACATTGCTTGGTGCATGCAATGAACCAAGTATTTTTTTAGCAAAAAAGCTTGCTGAAATACTCAGTCAAAGTATGCCTTGGGATGCACCTATTACCAAAATATTCTATTCTGATAATGGCTCAACAGCTGTTGAGATTGCCTTAAAGATTGCCTATCAGTATTGGGTTAATCAGGGAATAAAAAGCAAAGACACTTTTATAAGTCTTAAATATGGCTATCATGGAGATACCATCGGTGCAGTAAGTGTTGGAGGAATTGAACTTTTTCATGAGTTATATAAACCTCTTTTAAATAAATCAATTAAGGCACCTGCACCATATTGTTACCGTTGTGAACTAAAACTCAGTTATCCTTCTTGTCAATTAGCTTGCCTCGCTGAAATGGAAAATATTATAGAGAAAAACATTGATAAAGCTATCGCTGTAATAGTTGAACCAATTGTTCAATGTGCTGGTGGAATAATTGTATGGCCCGAAGGGTATCTTAAAGGATTAAGGGAACTTTGCAATAAATACAACATTCTCCTTATTGCAGATGAGGTAGCAACAGGTTTTGGTAGAACAGGTAAGATGTTTGCCTGTGAACATGAAGAGGTAACTCCAGATATTATCTGCCTAAGCAAAGGAATAACCAATGGTTATATGCCCTTAGCTGTGACTGGAGTTAATGAAAAAATCTTCAATGCCTTTTTAGGAGAAATTGAAGAAAGAAAAACCTTTTATCACGGTCATTCCTATACAGGAAATCCTCTTGCCTGTGCCGCAGCAATTGCTAATCTTGAGATATTTGAAAAAGAAAAAACTATTGAAAAGCTTGCACCCAAGATTGAAGTTTTAAAAAATAAACTTTTAGAGATAGCTCAACTTCCCTATGTAGGAGATGTTCGTCAAAAGGGTATGATTGCAGGAATAGAGATAGTAAAGGATAAAAAAACTAAGGAACCATTTCCCTACTCTGAACAGACTGGTTGGAAGATTGTAAAAGCAGCAAGAAGACATGGTGTATGGTTAAGACCTCTTGGAGATGTGATTGTAATTATGCCTCCTTTGGTTATCTCGGAAGAGAATCTTGAAAGGTTGCTTGAGGTAATAAAAGATTGTATAATAGGGTTGAATTATGCAAGTAGTTGAATAAGGGGGCAATATGTGGAGATGTTTAGTCATATTGATATGCCTGATAGTATCTGCAGGATGCACAGAACAGATAAAAATGGATATAGGAGGCGTCGGAGAAACTTTACCTTCAGGAGTTTCGGCGATAACTTGGGATGGTAAAAATCTTATAGTAGCAAAGGACGGAATAATAGTTTTTTTAGATCACATTTATTTAGCAACAGCTGGTTCATTTATTGGCTATGAAGGTAGTTATTTTCTTAACAACTATCCTGTAACAGTAACCTCAAAGGAAAATACTCCCTTTATAACAGCAATCGCATGGCAACAAGTATCAGGGAATACAGGATTTATATGGATTGCTGATGCAGCAAATAAGAGAATTTTGAAAATTACACCTCAGGGAAAGGTTGTAAGAAAATTTTCACTGACTTCAGTTTATCCAGAAGATATGGTTTTTAATGAAGATGGTCTATGGATTGCTGATTCAAAGAGAAAGAAAATATATAGAATTTCAATAGAAGATGGGTCTATTCTGTCAGAGTATCTATCTCCTGTGCCTATACCAACAGCGATTGCATGGGATGGAAAATATTTAGTTCTTGCTGGTATAAACAATCTTGATATAGTCTATAACTCTTCGGATAATGTAAAAATTGTTAAACTTGATTCTGTAACTGGTAAAGTTGTAGAAGAAGTGATGCCTTCAAGATATATTTCTTCTCCAACAGGAATGGTATGGATTAATGGTAAGTTGTGGATCTCTGATAGAAATTCTGGCAATATTTTTATAATAAGTGACAGAGGTATCCCATCTCAAGATGAGAATAACTACAAGCTTGACATGATCCCATCAACTGTTAAAAAGCTTGAGATTAAAGAAGAAAAACAGAAGGAAGAAAAAGATATAGAAGAAGCTAAGAAAGCAGCTGAAGAGGCAAGGAAAGCAGCTGAAGAAGCTAAGCGTGCTGCTGAGGCTGCTAAAAAAGCCTTTGAGTTACAGCAGAAAAAATGATTTTCTCTATAGGCAACACACAAATAAAAAAAAATGAACTTTTCTTTATAGCTGGTCCGTGTGTTATAGAGAGTGAAGAAATTGTATTTAAAACTGCCTATGAGTTGAAAGAGATTTCTCAAAATCTTAAAATACCCTTTATATTCAAGTCTTCTTATGATAAGGCAAATCGTTCATCAATTAAATCATATAGAGGTCCTGGAATAAAAAAGGGACTTGAAATACTAAGTAGGGTAAAAAAAGAATTTGACATGCCTATTCTTAGTGATGTTCACTCAGTAGAAGAAATAAAGATTGCAAGGGATTTTCTTGATATTATTCAAATTCCTGCTTTTTTATGTAGACAGACAGATCTTATTGTGGAAGCTGGAAAAACAGGAAAGCCTGTAAATGTAAAAAAAGGACAGTTTCTTGCACCATGGGATGTGAAAAATATAGTTGAAAAGATTAAATCTACGGGAAACGAAAAGATAATAATTACAGAGAGAGGAACAAGCTTTGGTTATAACAATCTTGTTGTTGATTTTAGGGTTTTTCCCATATTACGTTCAATGGGAGTTTTTGTAGTTTTTGATGCTACTCACTCTGTTCAGCTTCCAGGTGGAGCTGGAACATGCTCATCAGGACAGAGAGAGTTCATTCCCTACCTAAGCAGGGCAGCTGTTGCTTGCGGTGTTGATGGACTGTTTTTTGAAGTCCATCCTGATCCAGATAGAGCTCTTTGCGATGGTCCAAATATGCTTCCCTTAAAAGATTTTAGAGAGCTTCTTGTAACCTTGCTTGATATTCATAGTATAGTAAAAAAACTTTAAAAATCATTAAAAATATCTTTAAAACTAACAACTCAGATACTTTAATTATCATGGTGAGTAAAAGCCCTCCTTTTTAAGGAGGGCTTGAAATTAATCATTTTCCTGTTAGAGTTTTTTGTAGCAGAACCACCAATCAAAGCATTCATATTGCTTGGGTCTTTCCTTTGATGTTTTTACATCTGATGCAGGAGGAATTATAACTTTATCTCCGATTAGTTCATTATTTGGCCAACCAGCTGGAATAGCCACTTTATTTGCGTCTGATGTTTGTAAAGCCTTAACAACTCTCACAATTTCATCAATATTTCTTCCTACCTCCTGAGGATAGTAAAGAATAAGCCGTAAAACGCTGTTTGGATCAATTATAAATACTGCTCTAATTGTGTTAGTCCCTTTAGCTGGACTTATCATACCAAAAGACTTTGCAACTTCTCCCATATCATCAGCAATAATTGGAAAAGTAATTTCTACTCCAAGTTTTTCTTTAATCCACTCTATCCATTTGAGATGAGAGAAAACCTGATCAATAGAAAGTCCAATTAACTCGCAATTCAACGCTTTAAATTCATCAATTCTCTTCTGAAAAGCTACAAACTCAGTTGTGCAAACAGGAGTAAAATCTGCAGGATGGCTGAAAAGAACCACCCATTTCCCTTTGTAGTCACTTGGGAAATTGATTACACCATGTGTTGTCTTGATTTTTCTGTCTTCAATTTTTTCACCTAATAAAGGCATCCTTAATTCCATAAATCACCTCCAAAATTTAATTTATAAACATTTTAATTTAAAATTTTATAAAAGTCAATATTAATTTTAAATATTGTGGTTACAATATTAAAATGTTACACATATATTAGCCTTTTTTTAGAGTTTAGCTCTGAGAGGAGGTAGCTCAATGAGGAAAGTATATATCTTTACGGAGAAGGAGTTGAAAATATTAGATGTAATGAACAGAGTAATTTCAGGCAGTTTAAACATTAACTCAACAGTCTCTGATAATTTATGGACAAAATAAAAATTAATAAGGTTTTTGATAATACTAAATTGTTTTAAAAATGATATTCTAATGATGTAAAATTACAAATATGGATTTAATAAAAAGTGCAATTTTTGCATGTACAAATAAAAGTCAGAAGGAATGTTTAGAGAGAAAACTTTTTGGAACAAACAGGATTTATGGTGAAAAAGTTTTTTTAATTAAAAAGGGATATATTTTATTTTTACTCAACATAGACACAGATATTTTATTTGGTCCATTCGTAGCAGATTCGGACGGCGGTAAGGATTTAGTTGCTGAGGCGTGGAATGGAAAATATCCATATCAG
>JANXBR010000046.1 GCA_025060625.1 Thermodesulfovibrio sp. | reverse complement strand
TCCAATTAATCTTCTCAAGTAAGAATATAATTCCTTTCCATAAAGTTTAAAATAATAAGAAATATCTTTCATTTTCCATTATATAATACGGATTTTCTAAAAAGAAAGTTGCATTGTATAATAAACAAAAGATTTTAAAGAAGGAAGGTGAAGGATATAATACCTAAAGCTCCATATAAGGTAATAACTGATTTTTTAAGAGAAAAAATTTATAGGGAATATGGACCTGGAGATAAGATCCCTTCAGAGAATGAGCTTGCCAATATGTTTAAAGTAAGTAAGCTTACTGCAAGGAAGGCTATCGATAAATTAGTGGGTGAAGGATTATTGGTAAGGGTCCAAGGAATAGGAACCTTTGTGTCAGATCTTGCAAGATTTAATAAAAATTCGGTAAAAGCAGTGGGAGTTTTAATAATGAATCGTTTTGATGATCGAGGACTATCCATTGTAGGAGGAATTGTAAAAACCTTAGAAAGATTTTATATAAATCCCATTGTGGTAGATATTGCTCAAAATGAAGAAAGATATATTTCTCATAAATTAAAAGCTTTAGTAAATCAGGAAATTTCAGGATTAATAGTATCTCCCACCCAAACATTACTGGAAGTTCCAATTTTTAAAAAACTTCTTTCGGAGAATTTCCCCATTGTTTTTGTAGATAGAACCATAGAAGATGTAGATATTCCCACGGTAGAATCAGATAACTATCTTGGTGGAGTTCTTCTTGGAAAACATTTTAGGAAAAATCATAATGTTAAAAGGGCTCTCTTTATAACTCAAGAAGGTTTTGAACTTACCAGTGTTAAAGATAGATATGAAGGATTCAAGGAAGGATTGTGTAGTGATGTGGATATATTTATCTCGGAGAAAGTAGAAACTATAAGAGAAATAATTCCTCAAATAAAGAAGGGGGATTATGATGGTATATTCTTCTGTCATGATTCTTTAGCCATTGGTGGACTATTTATCCTTTGGGAAGCTGGAATAAGACTCCCTGAGGATATAAAAGTGGTAAGTTTTGATAACAGAGATATAGCAAAGTATGCATTACCTAAACTTACCACTGTAAAACAAAATTTTGAAGCTATAGGAGAGGAGTCCGCTCTATTTATGGTTAAAATCCTAAAAGGGGAAGAGGTTCCTAAAAGAAGTAAGATTCCTGTGGAATTGGTGGTAAGGAATTCTTGCGGTTGTGAAGAAAATTTTTAATAACCAATCTATTGACAAAAAAATTTTTTTATAGTAACTTATATATACAAGTATATATAAGCTGGAGGATGGGATGAAAGCACATATTATTACTCATACTCATTGGGATCGGGAGTGGTATGTTACTTTTGAAATCTTTCGCCATCGTTTATTAGAGTTAATGGATCTTTTAGTAAATGAATTAGAAAAAAGAAAGGAATTTAAATATTTCCTCTTGGATGGACAAGTTGTAATCCTCGAAGATTATTTAGAGATTCGTCCAGAAAATAAAGATAGACTAATAAATTTGATAAAAAAGGGGAAAATCTCTGTAGGTCCTTGGTATATTCTTCCCGATGAATTTCTAATAATGGGAGAATCTTTTGTAAGAAATTATCTATATGGGAAAAAGATATTACAAAGTTTAGGGATTAATGGAATGAATATTGGATATCTTCCTGATATGTTTGGACATAATGCTTATACACCTGTTGTTTTAAAGGAGCTTGGACTTAAAGCAGGAGTAGTATGGAGAGGCGTAGGTTCTAAATCAAGAAAAACAGAATTTATATGGGAAGCTCCTAATGGTGATGGTATCCTCACCCTAAATCTTATACGCAGTTATTCCAATGGTGCTCATTTTGGCGGTAATATCCATGAGCTTAAAGAAAAATTTAAAAGGGAAATAGAAGAATTAAAAAATTATGCAACCACAGAAAACATCTTGATTATGAATGGAACTGATCATGAGATACCTATAATGGAACTCCCTGAAAAATTTTCAGAATGGAGTAAAGAGTTCGGAGTAGAGATTATCCATTCCAATCTTGAAAATTACACAGAAGAAGTTTTAAGGGAAAATCCTAAGTTAGAAAAAATAATTGGTGAATTAAGGGATCCAACCTATGAACCCATTTTAAAGGATGTTACCTCTACTAGGGTATACTTAAAAATATTAAATTTTGAAGCTCAACTCTTATATTTAAGATATTTAGAACCTCTTTCTGCTATAGCAAAGACTTTAAATATAAATCCAAGAATCAATGAGTTAGATTATGGATGGAAAAATATCTTGAAATCTCATCCCCATGATAGTATCTGTGGATGTAGTATAGATAGAGTTCATAGAGATGTGGAAACAAGATTATATTCTGCTTTGGAGAATGGATTAGGAATATTAACAAAACTTATGAATGATATCCCCATAAATCTTGGTGAAAGGGATAAAGATATAAATATATGTGTATTTAATCCTTTAGAAAGAGATGGAAAAAGAATAGTAGAATTATATGCAAGTTTAGATTCCCCTGAGTATGAGATTTATGATCTGAAGGGAAACAGGATAGAAAGTCATATTGAGCCTATAGGAATACCTATTGAGGAGATATTTAAATTTTCAAGTAAAAGAAATTATATATTCCTATCTTCCATGAGAGGTTTCTTCAAAGAAATAAATCCCATGAGAGACTTTATGAATCCTTTATATAAAATATCTTTTATGGCAGATCTTCCTTCTCTTTCCTTTACTTCCTTTACTTTAAAGAAAAGGGAATATAAAGAAAATAAAAAATTATTGGAGAGCACTTTAGATTTTGAGAACAATTTTTACTTCTTTCACCTTAATAATGATGGAACCTTTAATATTTACGACAAAATAAACCAAGTAGAGCTTAAAAATATAAATTATTTTGAAGATCAGGGAGATATTGGCGATGAATATAATTTTTCTCCTACAGAAGGAGAACCTTTAAAAGTTGTTCCCCAAGTTAAAGTATTAAGGGTTAGGGATAAAGAATTTCTAAAGGAAATAATTTTAGAAGGAAAAATGGATCTTCCCATTTCTGCAGAGGGAAGAAAAAGAAATAAAGAGAAGGTCTCTATTCCCTTTAACATGACTTATACCTTATATAGAGATTTTCCCCGTATAGATGTTTCCATAGATTTAGAAAATAAAGCATGGGATCACAGGATAAGATTTGGGTTAGATTTGCCTGAAGATATAGAAATTATTCTAAACGATGGGTATTATGGAATTGTAGAGCATGAAACAAAGGTCAATAATAGTAAAGAATATGTGGAAGAGAATATTCCAAGATATGCTATGGAATCCTTTGTAAGCATTATTGGTGATAAAACCAAAATAATGGTAGTAACTCGAGGACTCCATGAATATGAGGTTGAAAGAAAAGAAAGAGAAACATCTCTTAAAATTACTCTATTAAGATCTGTAGGATATTTATCAAGGGGAGATCTTACTACAAGGAAAGGACACGCAGGACCTTTTATTCCAACCCCCGAAGGTCAATGTATTGGAAGATATAACTTTGAGTACTCCTTTATAATTCTGAATTCCAGTAAAGAACAAGAGTTATACGAAAAATCAAGGAATTATTTAATTTATCCTGTTGCCATCAGCTTACCTTTAAGGATAAAAGATTGGAGTTTTATGGATATACCTTCTGAATTATTTTTAACGGCATTAAAAATTTCTGAAGATGGGGAAGGAATTATTCTAAGAGTTGTAAATATAGGAGATGAAGGAGTTTATTCTCTAAAATCAAATATTTTTAATAAAGCTTTTATTGTGGATATGAAAGAGGATGAGAAAGAAGAATTAGAAGGAGATAGAGAATGGAAGATTAATTTTAGAAAGGGAGAAGTAAAAACCATAAAATTTTTAAAATCTTGAAGGGAGGTGAAAAGAAAAAATAAAAAATTTCCCTTCAGTTTCAAAATTTTCAAAAAATTTCTTTAAGAGGGTAGAGGTATGAAGAAGTTAGTTTTAAGTTTATTGATTGTATTCCTTTTAATTTCAATCTTGCCCATATATGGACAAAAAACTGTAGAAATAACCTTCTGGCACAATATGAGTAGAGAAGTTGATAAAAAATCCATAGAAGAAAGTGTAGAAAAATTCAACAAGACACATCCTTATATTCGAGTAAAAGTTTTATTAGTTCCAGGAGCAGAGACAGAAATAACAAAATTAATGACTGCTGTTGCTGCTGGTACAGGACCTGATGTATACTACCTTGATAGGTTTACAGTAGCTCAAAGAGCCAATGAGGGAGTTTTAGAATGCGTAGAAGATTGGCTTGTAAAAGCTGGAGTAGATGTTAAGAAATTAAAGGCACAATTCTTTGATTTTGCAATTCAAGAAGCAACCTTCAAAGGAAAACTCTATGCTTTACCTTGGGATACTGATGATAGAGTACTTTACTATAATAAGAAGTTATTCAAAGAGGCAGGATTAGATCCCACAAAACCCCCAAAGACTATTGCAGAACTTGATGCAGTTGCTGATAAACTTACAAAGATTAAAGGAAATGTTATTGAAGTATTTGGGATTATACCATGGTATTCTCAAGGATGGCACTATACTTGGGGTTGGGCTTTTGGAGGAGAATTCTATAATGAAAGATTACAAAGATTTACCTTCGGAACAGATAAAAGAATAATTGACTCTTATAAGTGGCAAAAGAAATATGCAGACAAATACGGAATGGCAACTATAGGAGCATTCCTTGGAATGTTCGGACCAGAAGTTGATCCTTTCATTGCAGGGAAATTAGCTATGAAGGTTGATGGAAACTGGTACTTAGCCAATTTAAGAGCCTTCGCACCCAAGGATTTTGAGTATGGTATAGCTTATATACCATCTATTGATGGAAGGCTTACTACTTGGGCTGGTGGCTGGAGCTTAGCAATTCCTAAAGGAGCAAAGAATCCTAAGGAAGCAGCAGAATTTATGATGTATATGGCAACAGAAGGACAGATAAAATATGCAATTGATACAGCCCACTTACCTACGGTAAAAGCAGGAGTTCCTGAACTTCTTAAGGCTGATCCAGAACAAAAACTATTTGCAGATCTTCTTGCTGTGGCAAAATGCAGACCTGTGGTTCCAGTAGGAGCATTGGTATGGGATAAACTCACTGAGGCAAGAGATTATGTCCTATATGGACAAAAGACAGCAGAAAAGGCCTTAGCAGATGCCCAAAAAGAGTGTCAAGAAGCTCTTGATAAAGCTCTTGGAAAGAAGAAATAGCTAGCCTTTTTTAGGGGCGTTGGATTCTTTCCAACGCCCCTTATTAATTTTTAATTAGAGGTGGAAATATGACAAAAATTGAAAGAAAAGAGTTTATAAAGGGATTATTATTTATTTCTCCCTGGCTCATAGGATTTCTTGTTTTTACAGTTTACCCCATATTTGCATCTTTATACATGAGTTTTACTGAATATAGTGTGGTTGGTGCCTCCAAATGGATAGGACTAGCAAATTATAAAAAACTTATCACAGACTTTTTATCTCTAAAGGCTATTTCAAATACTTTATATTATGCTGCTGGTCTTGTCCCTGTTGGTCTTATTGTGGGATTAGTCCTTGCCATACTTCTTGTCCAACCTTTAAAGGAAATATTATTTTATAGGACAACCATATATTTTCCCAGTATTGTACCTGCTTTTGCCTTTGCTACAATAGGTGTTTGGTTTTTTAATCCCTACATTGGATTTATGAATAATTTACTTAAAATTTTTGGAATTCAAGGACCTTTTTGGCTTTCGGAACAATGGGTAAAAAGAACCATAATTTTAATGGCCCAATGGGGAGCGGGAGGAACAGCATTAATTTATATGGCAGCAATTAGAGATATTCCAAGAGAATTATACGAATCTGCAGAATTAGATGGGGCTAGTGCCTGGCAAAGATTTTGGCATATAACAGTCCCTATGATTTCTCCAGCAACTCTTTACTATCTTGTAATTGCTACCCTAGGAGCCCTTCAAATATTTGATCTACCTAATATTATGACTGGTGGTGGACCTGCAAACTCCTCTTTATCCTTTGTTATGTATTTATATCAGAATGCTTTTAGATATGGATATATGGGTTATGCGGCATCTATGGCATGGATTCTTTTTGTAATATCTTTTATTTTAACCATGTTAATATTTGGAACTACAAGATATTGGGTCTTTTATTATGGAGCAAGAAGATGAGGAGGATAGAATATGTTGGAATTATTCAAAAGTAAAGAGAAAAGAGCTTTTTTATTTAGAAATTTAGTAAGACTTATTCTGATCTTTATAACCTTCATTTATATTCTTCCCTTTATTTGGATGCTCTCTACCTCTTTTAAGGCGGATAGAGAACTTTATCTTTTTCCTCCTAAATGGTTTCCTTGGCCCCTTGTATGGGAAAATTATAATAAAGCATTACAGCGATTTCCTTTCTTCAAATATCTAAGAAATTCTGTTATCATTACTGGAGGAAGTTTACTTGGTGTCTTAATCTCCTGCCCTCTAGTAGCTTATGGCTTTTCAAAAATAAGATGGAAAGGAAGAGATTTCTTCTTTTATCTCATGCTGAGTACCATGATGCTTCCAGGAGCAGTAACTATTATTCCCACTTTTATGATCTTTAAGACCTTGGGCTGGATTAATACCTATCTTCCTCTTATTGTACCATCCTTTTTAGGAGGTGGAGCAGGATTAATCTTCTTAGTAAGACAATTCTTCAATACTATTCCCGATGATCTTGTAGATGCTGCAAGGGTGGATGGTGCGGGAGATTTACAGATTTATCTTAGAGTTATACTTCCTTTAGCAAAACCTGTACTATTCTTAATTTCCCTCTTTACCTTCTTAGGGGCTTGGAATAATTATTTTGGTCCTCTTATTTATTTAACCGATGAAAGTAAATATCCTCTCGCATTGGGACTTCCTACTTTCTTCTCCCTCTATGGGACCTATTGGAATCAAATGATGGCATGTGCAACAATGACCGTTATCCCCACCATAATATTCTTTGTCATTGCTCAAAGATATCTAATTGAAGGTATAAAAATTACAGGAATAAAAGAGTAATTGATGAAAAAGGGAGTAATATTAATTACATTATTCTTTCTCACATTGATTTTTAAAACTTTAGGGAATAATAATTCAATTTCAAAGGAATCATCTATATTTCTTGAAAAAATAAAAAATTATCTTGTTTCTCAATATATTGAAGAAGTAAAATTTTTAAGAGCAAGTACCATTTCAAGACCAGATTCTAAAAGGATATATATAGCCAGTGATAATCTTCTTGCAAGCTATGCTTTATCTCTTTTATCCTCTCCTCTAGGAGAGATAATTAAAAAAGAATTAGAAAAGTATAATAATGGTTTTAATGAGCTTCATGAGGTAATTTTAGGAGTAAAAATATCTGATAGGTTTTATGAGAGAAAAAATGAATACATGGGTTTTGTTTTTTCTAAAAAATTTGGAGTTTTAGAAATTTTTTATGAAAAACCTGATAAAAATAAAGTAATAAATGATTGGTACAATTACGCAGATCTTTTAGTATACAGAGCTTTAAATTATTTATTAGATGAAAGATTTAAGGATGCAGTAGATATATATGAAAAATTAATGAAAACTTGGGATGGTTGGGGTTTTAAGGATATAGTAGCAATAAAATCAGGAAATTACGGAACTTATAAAACTGCTTTAGGTCTTCTTCTCTCTAAAAAATTAGAAAAAGTTGATAGAAAAATTACAGAAAAATATCAAGAAAATATTGAAAAAATGAAAAAAATATTATTATCCCTTCAAGAGGAAAAGGGAGGAATTATTACTGATTACATAATACAAGAAGGAAAGATTATTCCTATAGGAGATTCTAATACAGAGACTTCATCTATAGTAGTGATATCCTTCTTGGAGTAGGAGGTAAAAATATTATGAAAAGGATGATTTTTTTACTATTATTAATATTCCCAATTCTTGCCTCTTCTGAAAGAAAAATTGACTATGTTAATCCTTTTATAGGAACCGGAGGACATGGCCATACCTTTCCTGGAGCAGTTCTTCCCTTTGGAGCAATCCAGTTAAGTCCAGATACGGACATTGAAGGTTGGGATTGGTGCTCAGGATATCATTATAGTGATAACTCCATTATGGGATTTTCTCATACCCATTTTAGTGGAACAGGAGCTGCAGATTATGGAGAAATAAGAGTAATGCCCTTAGTTGATAAATTGGCTATAGTCCCAGGACCTAAAAATGATCCCTCAAAGGGATATAGATCAAGATTTAGACACGAGACAGAAATTGCACAACCTGGATATTATTCAGTATTTCTTGATGATTATAAAGTTTTAGTGGAGCTTACCACATCCTATAGGGTAGGATTCCACAGATATACCTTTCCAAAGACTGATTCTGCTTATATCATCATAGATTTGTATCATAGAATTGGAGATATGGCAGAAAAGGCATGGGTTAGAATTGTGGGAAAGGATGAAATAGAAGGTTATATTACAGGAGGACATTTTTGTGGGGCAAGGGATCCTCAAACTATTTATTTTGTAGCAAAATTCTCAAAACCTTTCAAAGAGTTTGGCACCTGGAAAATGTTCAAAATCACCCAAAATAGTAGAGAGGAAATTATGAGAACTAAAAATGAACCTTTTATTGGTGCATATGCTAAATATTCCACAAAGGATAAAGAACAAATTTTAATTAAAGTTGCCACATCCTATACAGGAATAGAAGGGGCAAGAAGGAATCTTCAAGAGATCCCCCATTGGGATTTTGATAAGGTAAGAAAAGAAGCCCAAGAGATATGGGAAAAAGAATTAAATAAAATTGAAGTATATGGAAATAGTATTGACAAGGTAAAATTTTATACTGCCTTATATCATGCTTTTATTCATCCTAGTATATTCTCAGATATTGATGGTAAATATATAGGAATGGATGATAAAATCTATTCTTCTAGTTACAATCATTACACGGTATTTTCTCTATGGGACACTTTTAGAAGTCTGCATCCCTTATTTATACTAATTCAACCCGAAAAAAATATAGATTTTATAAAAAGCTTTTTAGATATATATGATCAATCAGGTTGGCTACCAAGATGGCACAAGGGCAATAGAGAAACCAACTGTATGATTGGCACCCATGCAGATTCTGTAATTGCAGATGCGTTAGTTAAAGGTTTAAAAGATTTTGATTTGGAAAAGGCTTATAAAGCTATGTATAAAAATGCTATGGTAGCATCTAGGGATTTTAATCAGGGAAGATTAGGAATTGAGGATTATAAAAAATTGGGATATGTCCCTGCAGATAGATATAATCAATCGGTATCAAGAACTTTGGAGTATGCCTATAATGATTTTTGTGTAGCACAAGTAGCAAAAATTTTAGGAAAAGAAGAAGATTATAAATTATTTTTAAAGAGATCTTTGAATTATAAAAATCTTTTCGATCCAAGAGAAGGATTCATGAGAGGAAAGCGAAGTGATGGAGGTTGGGTAGATACCCAGTTTCTAATTTTTGGCAAAAAATTTGATCCCACTGATGCTACTTCCCACCATTACACAGAAGGAAATGCATGGCAATGGACCTTTTTCGCTCCCCATGATCCCTATGGGCTAATAAAACTTTTAGGAGGGGAAGATAAATTTAGGAAAAAGCTTGATGAATTCTTTACTACAAATGTACCCATAAAAGGACCACCAGACATAACAGGGCTTATTGGACAATACGCCCATGGCAATGAACCTTCTCACCATATAGCATACTTTTATGTATATGTAAGAGAGCCATGGAAAACTCAAGGGTTAGTAAGAAAAATTACAGAAGAACTTTACGGAATAGGACCTGATGGACTATGTGGAAACGAGGATTGTGGACAAATGTCCGCATGGTATATTTTTAGCTCCTTGGGATTTTATCCCTTCTGCCCTGCAACCCCTATATATATTCTTGGATCTCCTACCTTTGAAAAGGCAATAATTCATCTTCCTTCTGAAAAGGAATTTATTATCATTGCAGAAAATGTATCAAGAGAGAATAAATATGTGCAAGAGGTTTATCTAAATGGAAAACCTTTAAATAGGACTTGGATATGGCACGAAGAAATTATTAATGGAGGAATTCTATTATTCAAAATGGGAAATCTTCCAAATAAAAATTGGGGGATAGAAAATCTTCCCCCAGATTTTATGAAATAAAACTTTTAAAAAGGATATTCCCCTTCTCTTTATTTATTACACAAAGGGGAATATCCTTTTCTTTATTTTTTAATATTTGATAAGCTTTACAGCCTCCGTTACATAATTTATTTAAGTTACAGTTTTTACAGGAATTTACTTCTTTAAAAATTTCTTTCAATTTAGTAAAACCTAGAATTTCTCCTAAACTTTTCTCCCTTAT
>JANXBR010000045.1 GCA_025060625.1 Thermodesulfovibrio sp. | reverse complement strand
TGCAAAGGAAAACTCTTCAAAGACATTGATTAAAAATCTACTTGAAGAACTTCTACTTTTACCAAGGATGGCAGAAGAGACATTAGCATTAGACAAAAAAATTCAAGCATTGGCAAAGGAAGTATATAGAAAACCTAATTTCCTTTATCTCGGAAGAGGATTAAACTATCCTGTTGCCTTAGAAGGTGCTTTAAAGCTAAAGGAAATTTCTTACATACATGCTGAAGGTTACGCAGCAGGAGAGATGAAGCATGGACCAATTGCCTTAGTAGAGGAAGGATTCCCTGTGGTCTTCATAGTATCAAATGACTCATATCTTGATAAAACAGTGTCAAACATAGAAGAAATAAAAGCAAGAGATGGATTTATAATAACCTTTTCAAATAGCAAGCTTGATAAAATTAAAAAATTATCCGATAGATTTATCTATCTTGAAGGAATAAACAGTTATCTTAATACTGTGATTTTTAGCATTCCACTTCAGTTACTTGCTTATCATGTAGCTCTTTTAAGAGGATGTGATGTTGATCAACCGAGAAATCTTGCAAAAAGTGTTACTGTTGAATAGTTTGATATTAAAAAATAAAAATTAGAGGGGTATAGCTATGAAAGATTTCCCCTTGGGGGATTTGAATCCCGCCCAACAGGAAGCTGTAGTTTATTGTGAAGGACCACTTCTTGTGCTTGCAGGCGCAGGAAGTGGAAAAACAAGAGTTATTACCTATAAGTATGCCTATCTGACCAGAGTAATGGGACTGCCTCCTTCTTCTATTTTCGCTGTAACCTTTACAAATAAGGCAGCTGAGGAAATGAAGGAAAGAATTTTCAGAATGTGTAATGGAAACTGGAAAAATACATGGATTGGAACTTTTCATTCTCTATGTACGAGAATTTTAAGAGCCCATATTGAAAACATTGGCTACAAGAGAGACTTTATTATCTATGATGAAGATGATCAGGTAGGGCTTTTAAAGAGAATTCTAAAGGATTTAAACATGCATGAAGCTCTTTGCAAATGCGTTGTAACCAAAATAAGTAACTTGAAATCAAATCTTATAACTCCTGAAGACTATATTTCAAACACTGAAGGTTATGAATTTGAAGAGAGACTTGGAAAAATATATATGCGATACCAGAATGAACTTAGAAGATATAATGCTCTGGATTTTGATGATTTAATTCTCTGTGTAATAAAAATCTTTAATGAAGATGAAGATTTACTTAGACGATACTCTGAACAATTCAGATATATTCTTGTAGATGAGTTTCAGGATACAAATAAATCTCAATATAAGCTTTTACAGCTACTTTGTAAAAACCATGAAAAAATCTGTGCAGTTGGAGATGATGATCAGAGTATTTATAAATTTAGGGGAGCGAATGTTCATAATATATTAAATTTTGAGAAAGACTTTCCTAATACAAAAATAGTTAAACTGGAACAAAATTATCGTTCTACAAAACATATTATTCTTGCCTCCTCTGCCATGATCTCAAAGAATCCAATGAGAAAACCAAAAACTCTCTGGACAGATAAAGATTGGGGAGAAAAGATTTTTTATTGTCGATTAAATAATGAAGAAGAAGAAGCAAAATATATAGCAAAAAATATCAAAGAACTCTATCTTAAAGGAGATTATGAATATAGAGATTTTGCTATTCTTTATAGATTGGTGCTTCAAGCAAGAGCTTTAGAAGAAGCCCTTAGAATGGAAGGTATACCCTATCAAGTTATAAGTGGAGTTAGTTTCTATCATCGCAAAGAGATAAAAGACATTATTGCTTACATGCGTTTTATTTTAAATAAAGAAGATAATGTAAGTCTTTTAAGAATAATAAACACTCCGCCAAGAGGAATTGGACTATCGGCAATATCAAAAATTGAAACTGAAGCAAAAAAACACATGATATCATCTTATGAAGCAATAAAAAGATTGATAAAAGAGGATTCTGTTTCGGCAAACCTGAAAGAAAAACTTGCTGGTTTTGTATCTTTAATTGAAGAACTCTCAGAAAAAAACTACAAGGATGCTGCCTCAATGATTAAAGATATTTTAAACTATACCGCCTATCTGGAGGAAATTGAGGAAGATAGAATTCAGAATGTATTAGAGTTTCTATCTTCTGCTGAAAAAATATCTGTTAGAGATTTCCTTGATAAAGTGGCACTTCTTTCAAATATAGATACTTGGGAAAACAAGAAAAACTATGTATCTCTTCTTACACTTCATGCAGCAAAGGGACTTGAGTTTCCCGTTGTCTTTATCTCAGGATGTGAAGAAGGAATCTTACCATACTTTAAAGCACTTGAAGATCCACTTGAACTACAGGAAGAAAGAAGATTGTTCTATGTGGGCATGACAAGAGCAAAAAATCTTCTTTTCCTTACCAGTGCAAGGCAGAGAAAACTTTACTCAAAAATTCAAAAACAGGATTCTTCAAGCTTTATCAAGGATATTCCGCCTGAATACTGTGTATGTTTTAGAAAAGATTACTCTACCTTTACTCCTGATAAAAATGAGCCAGAAGTTTCCAAAATTAAACCTCCCTTTGTTATAGGATGTAAGGTCAAACATCCTACCTGGGGAATTGGTATTGTTAGAGATTGTTATGGAGAAGGAGAGGATTTAAAGGTAGTTGTTAACTTTCCAGGAATAGGTGTTAAAAAGTTAGCACCAAAAATTGTAAACTTAGAGAGGGTGTAAATATGAAAATTTCAAAGGACCAGGTAAAACATATTGCTATGTTAAGCAGGCTTGAACTTAATGAGGAAGAGATAGAGATTTATCAGGATCAACTAAGTAGAATACTTGAATATGTTGAAAAACTCAATGAAATAGACACGACCTCAGTTGAGCCCACATCCCATGTAATTGAAATAAAAAATGTCTTCAGAGAGGATCAGGTTAAGGATTCTATATCAAGGGAGTATGCATTAAAAAATGCACCCGATTCAACAGATAAATTTTTCAGAGTACCCAAGATTATTGATTAAGATATGCTGAGAAGTTTTTTAAGAGCTAAACTACACTTAGCAAGGGTAACAGAGACTAATCTATATTACGAAGGCTCAATTAGTATTGATACTGAATTACTTGAACTTTCAGGGATTATGCCCTATGAGAGAGTATGGATAAGTAATATGAATAATGGAGAGAGATTTGATACCTATGTAATACCCGCACCAAAGGGATCAAGAACGATCGGTCTCAATGGTCCAGCTGCAAAAAAGGCAGAAGTAGGAGACCGAATTGTCATTTTCTCCTATGGATATCTTTCAGAAAATGAAATACTACTACATAAACCTAAAATTATCATTCTTGACGAAAATAATCATCCAGTAAAAGTTTATGATGTTTCTGTCTATTCTTAATCCTTTGTATTTATAAAGAGATTAAAGTTTCAATATCAAAATTTTGGATGGCTGTCTCTCCTATGCTATCTTTATTTAATTCAGTCAAATGGGGGAGCACTCCAAGACAGGGCAGATCAACTAATTCTTTTAAAATTTGGGGATTTGTTTTTTCTGCAATATCATTTTTAGGAGGTTCAGAAAAATTAATAATATATCCTTTTACAGAAATTTTTTTGTTTTTTAATGCCTCCAGTGTAAGAAGGGTATGATTAATTGTGCCAAGTGTTGGTCTTATTACAACTATTACGGGGAGTCCCATATCTTTGATTAAATCTCTAACAAAATAAAAAGATGCTTTCCTTTTTTCTTCCTTATTTATAGGAACCATTAAACCACCAACACCCTCAACTATAAGATAGTCATATTTTTTCTTGAGAGTTTCAAAGGCTTTAAAGATTTTGTCAATATCAATCTCAATATCTTCAATTCTTGAAGCAACAAGTGGACTTAAAGGATTTTCAAGCTTTATAGGTGTTATCAAATCAAGTGAGTCATTCATTTCTGCCATGTCTCTTAAGAGCATTCCATCGCTTGGAAGCAATATACCATCTTTGTTAAGACATCCGGTCTCAATAACCTTCATGGCACCCACTTTTAATCCCTTTTTTATAAAACTTCTGAGTATAGCTGCAGTAACAATAGTCTTTCCAACTCCTGTGTCTGTACCAGTAATAAAGTATCCACCTTTCATAAACAATCCTCCTTTTTAATTGTTCCTATCGTTATATGGTATAATGTTATATAAACTAAAGGCAACTGAGAAGGAGGAATAGTGATAAGATTTGAAGAATTGCAAATGAGAATTGTGGATGCGGCAAAGAACTATCTGAATTTATATGATATGGCAACTTTTGTTGAACAGTATTCATTAAATAAAGAAAGCAGACTTTCAATGACCTTACCAGAGATTAAACCACCCTATCCTTTAATTGCCACAGTTTCATTCTCCTATAATGCCCATCAAACAAGTTTTTCCATGCTTTCTGATGAAGAAGATGCTGAAGAGGATTCTGAAAATCTTGAAAACATGATAGAGGTGGATATAGTAATTAATCTTCCCTTTATTGATGGATATACACAAATAAGAGACCTTTTTGAAGAAATAACAAATGAATATCCTTATTTAGATCTTGTATTAGTAAGAAGAGAATTCCTTAGGAAAGATTTGATTGAAGGAGAAGAATTTGAGATCGTTTATTCCTATTTGGTTGGAGGTAATGAACTAAAGGATTTACAGTTTTATGAAGATGTATTCTTTGAATTAAGTAATATTTTACGAAAAATCTATGAAAAAACAAGGTTTTATATTGATATGTCCTGGTACAGGTCTGAGGATGATGATACCTTTTGATGAAATAAAAACAGTCCTTTTAGATATGGATGGAACCATACTGGATAAGTATTTTGATGATTATTTTTGGGAAATCCATGTTCCTCAAAAATATGCAGAAAAAGAAAAGATAAGCTTTGAGGATGCTCAAAGAATACTATTTTCAATGTATAAAGCAGAGGAAGGCACTCTTAACTGGACAGACATAGATTTCTGGACAAAAAAAACAGGTTTAGACATATTTAAACTCAAAAAAGAGGTAGAACATCTTATAAATCCTCATCCAGATGCAGAAGAATTTTTGAAAACAGTAAGTTCAAATGGTAAAAGACTCTATCTCCTTACAAATGCTCATAATAAGGTAATGGATCTTAAACTAAAAAAGACTGGTTTTTATAAATATTTTCATGGAGTTTTCACATCCTTTGATATGGGATATCCAAAGGAAAAACTTGAGTTTTGGCAAAGGCTCAGAGAAAAAGTTTTCTTTGAGCCTGAATATTCAATCTTTGTAGATGATACAGAAGAAATTCTCCATACCGCTAAACTTTCAGGGATAAAACTACCAATCCTTAGAGGTATTTCAAGCTCCCGTAATAAACCAAAAAAATCGGAAAACTTTTTTACGATAATGAATTTTCAGGAACTCATTAATCTATAAACTTCCCAACTCTTTCTTAAGCCATTTTTTTATTTTTTCATTAATAGGACACATTCCGAAGCATATTTTATCTCTGTTTTCATTAACTGCTTCATCAAGCATTTCCTGTGGGATTTCATCTATTCTTGCTATAGTTTCACCAAAATCCCTTTGAGTATGTCTCATTATAAAAAGTATGGGCTTTTTTCCAGTGACATCAATATATGGAATATAACCTTTAATTGAACCTCTACGCACAATTTTGTCTCCTTGCTGAACACAACGAGGAGACATTATTTCCTGTGGTTGAATATCCCATAACATATTTTCTCTAAAGTATGGGTCCTCTTTGAGTTCTTTAAGTGTTATTAACTCACTAAAAATCATCAATTAACCTCCATCTATTATTTTTTTCTTCTTTCTGGAACTATTTTTTCTTTTATTTCTCCCTGATTATACTGCCTTGTTACATAAAGTCCACAATAACATCTACCATACTCTTTAATATCATCTATACTATAAATGCAGGGACAGATTATATCAGCATCCTTATTCCTATCACCTGAAGCTAACCTACAAGGACATGATCTATAACCATAACGTTCTTCATTTTTTATTAATCCCTTTAAAAGTTCAATGACGAAATTTTTGTCTTTATTTAGCTCCAAGCCCTTTGTCTTAGCATATTTATCCAGAATTTCATAGAGTTTTTCAGGAGTCATATTAGTTTTTTATTTCAAGAATTTTTTTAATTTCTTCTTCATCAAATCCAGCTAAAGCTTTTTCAACAATTAAGGTTGGAAATGTCTCTTGAGGATTAATTTTTTTTAATTCTTTTATTGCAAGCCATTGCTCCCCACTTTCAAGTGTATCAACTTCAATGATTTCTGCCTCAATAGAGTTATTTTTAAGAAACTCTTTAATTTTTTTACATACAGGGCATGTGCTTAACGAGTATAATCTAATTCTTCTAAGCATTGCCACCCTTTTTTTTATTGAAAGTATTGTTAAGAGTTAAAGCTATGTCTTCAAGCATTTCACGATTTGCTGTTCTAATAGTATCCAATGGAATTTTTAACATATTTGCAAGCTCTTCAAAGGGTATTTTAGATACATAACATAGTTCAGCAATAAGAATCTTTAATGCGTCATCCTCTATAAAAGCTTTTAACTCTTTATCCTCTACATAAACACTATCCACAGCATCTCTAAATGACATTCCGTCTTTAATATTCTGAATGATTTCTTTAATGGCTTTTTCATAAATTTTACTTTCCTCTTCTGAATAGTCTCTGAAGACAAAATTAAAATCTGCCATATTAAGCTCCTTACTTTAATCTTTTCTATTAATTTCTCTGTTTGAAAGAAGATATTTTCTTATTAAACTTTCCATTGCTATTCTCACTTCAATATCTTTTATCCTTTTCACTATATCATTAATCCATTCTTGCTGTTGCGAAGAAAGTTTGGTAGCATAATCAATTTCTTTATTTTCCTTTTGTTTTCTAAAAATTCTTCCAAAACGGAACTCTATATTCTTTATTCCATAGGATTGAAGTTCTTTCAAAAATTCATCCTTTAACAATCTTAGTTGGGTTAGCCACAGATGTGAATTAACAAGAACAAAAAGAGTTCCCTCCTTTAAATCCTTAGGAAAAGTATGCTTGTTTAAAGGGTTATTAAAAATATCATTCCAACTTTTTCTTAGAAGTTTGAGAGTTATTGCATCTTCTATACCAATATCACTGCACAACAAAGGCAAAATTTCTCCAACTCTTTTCATGTTTAAATTGCTTTTTTAACAAAATTTGAACGAAGACATCTTGTGCAGACCTGAACTCTTCTGGGGCCCTTTTCTGTTAAGACCTTCATTCTTTGCAGATTTGGAAAAAAATATCTCTTTGTTTTGTTGTTTGCATGACTTACATTATTACCTACCACTTTTTTCTTACCGCATACATAGCAGCTTGCCATTATTTCCTCCTTCAATTTGCATATACTTAATTATTTATGATAACATTTTATTGATTTAGAAACAAGGAGGGGAAGAACCAATCTATGTCAAATAAAGCAGTTAGAAGTATAGAATTAGCAAAACAGCTCGGCATAAAACCCTTAGAGATTGTGAAGTTTATTGAAAAATTAAGAAATACTCAGTTTAAAAAAGGTACAACAAACATTAAGGTTGAACAAGATGAAATAGAAAAGATAATGCATCATTTTAGAAAAGAACCCGAAACAGAAAAGATAGAAGAAACTAAAAAAGAATCTGTGGAAATAAAAGAAGTTGAGGAGATAAAAGAATTAGAGGAAAAGAAAGCAGTAAAAACAAATGCTATTGAAGAAGAAATTAAGGAGGAAGAGGAAGAACTTCACTTACCTGGAAGATTTAGAAGGGAAATATCCTTTGAAAAGATTGAGAAAATAAAACCAAAACCAGTTACCACAAAAATTCCACCTAAGAAGTTTGAGCCTAAAAAATGGCTTGATATAAAAGAACAAAAGAAAGTTAAGGATAAAAATAAAAAAGAAGAACCTACTTTAGTCCCATCAACAGCACCAAGAAAGAAATCCATAAAAATAGAAGAAGGAACAACTGTAAAAGAGTTTGCTGAACTCATTGGACAAAAGGTATCGGATGTGATAAAAAAATTTATGGAACTTGGTTATATGCCAACAATCAATCAGCCTGTTGATTTGGATGCAGCACAACTTGTAGCAGAAAGCTTTGGAGTGAAAGTAGAATTTTCCTTACCCCAGGAAGTTGATATAACTGAAGAAGCAGAAGATTCTCCAGAATCACTTCAACCAAGACCTCCAATTGTAACTGTCATGGGACATGTTGATCATGGTAAAACATCACTGCTTGATGCAATAAGAAAGACAAAAGTAACAGAACAGGAAGCAGGAGGTATTACACAACATATAGGTGCCTATAAGGTAACACTTCAAGGCAAAGATATAACTTTTCTTGATACACCTGGACATGAAGCATTTACAGCATTAAGAGCAAGAGGAGCAAAGGTAACTGATATTGTTGTATTAGTTGTTGCTGCAGATGATGGAGTTATGCCACAGACTATTGAGGCAATAAATCACGCTAAAGCAGCTGGTGTCCCAATAGTTGTTGCTGTAAACAAAATAGACAAACCAGAAGCCAATCCTCAAAGAGTAAGGACTCAACTTAGTGAGTATGGAGTTATTCCAGAGGAATGGGGTGGACAGAATATATTTGTTGATATTTCAGCCAAAAAAAGATTAGGAATAGAAAACTTACTTGAGATGATAGCTCTTCAAGCAGAGATAATGGAACTTAAGGCAAATCCAAATAGACCTGCAAAAGGCACTATAATTGAATCAAGGCTTGATAAAGGCCGTGGTCCTGTAGCCACAGTAATTGTTCAAAACGGTACACTAAGGATTGGAGATGCCTTTGTTGCAGGTGTAACATATGGAAAGGTAAGAGCAATTATTGATGATACAGGCAAAAGAATTAATGAAGCACCTCCATCTACTCCTGTTGAAGTTGTAGGATTTGAAGAAGTTCCCCAGGCAGGAGATAGTTTTACGGTTGTTGAAGATGAAAGAATTGCCCGTCAGATAGCAAATACAAGAGCGCAGAAGAAAAGGCTTGCCGAGATGCAGAAGGCTCAAAAACTAACACTTCAGGATTTATATGAAAAGATTAAAGAAGGAGAGGTTAAAGAGCTTAATTTAGTTATAAAAGGTGATGTTCAGGGTTCTATTGAAGCACTCAAAAAAGCGGTAGAGGATATTACCCATCCTGAAATTAAAGTTAAAGTAATTCATATAGGAGTTGGCGGAATAACAGAGTCTGACGTAAATCTTGCAGCTACTGCCAATGCAATAATAATAGGATTTAATGTGCGTCCAGAGCAAAAAGCACAGGATCTGGCGGAACAGCTTGGAGTGGATATAAAGCTTTATAGCATTATCTATGAAGTAATTGATGATGTAAAGAAAGCACTTCAGGGAATGCTTGAACCAGAAGTCAAGGAGAGAATAATAGGAAGAGCAGAAGTTAGAGCGGTATTCAAAATATCCAAAATCGGTACAGTCGCAGGCTGTTATGTTTTAAATGGAACTATCTCAAGGGCAAGTGATGGTATAAGAGTAATAAGAGACAACATTGTGATCTATGAAGGTAAAATCGGTTCTTTGAAAAGATTTAAAGAAGATGTAAGAGAGGTTCAGGCTGGTTATGAATGTGGATTAACCATAGAGAATTTTAATGATATAAAAGAAGGC
The DNA here is from genome assembly GCA_025060625.1 of Thermodesulfovibrio sp. Taxonomy (GTDB): domain Bacteria; phylum Nitrospirota; class Thermodesulfovibrionia; order Thermodesulfovibrionales; family Thermodesulfovibrionaceae; genus Thermodesulfovibrio. The sequence goes on along the minus strand of JANXBR010000045.1, from coordinate 959 downwards.
GATATACTTGAAAACTATGTTCTTGAAAAAGTTCCTGTAAAAGGACTTTAAGATGCAACCTTACAAAAGGTCACAAAGACTCAGGGTGCTTCTAAAGGAAGAAGTAGCTGAAATAATTCTACATAAAATAAAAGACCCAAGACTCGGTTTCATTACAGTCACTGATGTTGAACTTTCAGAGGATTTACGGGTAGCAAAAGTTTTTATTTCTGTACTTAAAACTGAAGACAGAAAATTAACACTTCAAATTTTAAATGACGCAAAAGGTTTTATTAGAAACGAGGTTGCAAAAAGACTAAGAATTAAAGTAATACCTACTTTTGAGTTTTTGTTTGATGAATCTATAGATCGTGGTTTTAGGATTGATCAGCTTTTAAGAGAAATAAGGAAAACTTCGGAGGAGGTTTGAGACCACCACAGTATTTAGTTGATGCAATTAAGAAGAACGAATCTTTTTTAATCCTTACCCATACAACTCCTGACGGAGATGCCTTTGGTTCATCTATAGCTTTAAAGTTTTTACTTGAACAGTTAAATAAAAAAGCAGAAATTTATGCCGAGTATCCGATTCCTGTTCAATATCAATTTCTTACAGGAGTTGAGTTAATCAAAGACATTGAATCCTTAAAGATTGAAGACATGGTTGATATCATAGTCTTAGTTGACTGTAACAACCTAAACAGAGTGAGTTATAAAAAGGAGATTATTGAAAAAATTAAAGCTTTTTCAGGAACAAAGCTGATTATTGACCATCATGTTGAGTCTAATCCTTCAGAATCTAAGGATATTAAATGGATTGAGCCTGAGCAACCGGCTACAGGTATGATGATTTTTTATCTTATCAAGGCATTTAATGGTAAGATTACTCCACAGATTGCCACAAATCTTTATACCGCAATAATTGTTGATACAGGGAATTTTCAGTTTGACAACACCACACATGAAGTTTTTGAAATTGC
>JANXBR010000044.1 GCA_025060625.1 Thermodesulfovibrio sp. | reverse complement strand
TTGGGATTGCAATGAAACAGGAGTTTGGTAACTGGAAGATTTATGGACAGACATTAATAATTCATTCAATTCTTGCTTGGCTTGTTTCATTTATTATATATCAAGGCGGAAGCCTATTAGGATTTTAGGGAGTAAAGATGAGTATAACAGATATTTTGCTTGCCTTTTTAATTTTAGGATTAGCGGTATATATTCTTTATCGCTCTCTTTGGAAAAAAAGAGGGAGCTGTAGAGGTTGTAGTGGCTGTTGTGGTAAATGAGAGGGTAATTTTCTGTTATAATTTAATGTGACCGATGAAGCAAAATTAGAGTTGACTGAGAACTTAGAAGATTACTTATATGACATTTTTGAGATTTTAAAGACTGCTCCTATTGCAAGAATAAAGGATCTTGCAAAAAGAAGGGATGTAAAGCTTTCAAGTGTTGTTGTCGCTGCCAAGAGTCTTGCTGATAAGGGACTTATAAACTATCAAAAATATGGCTATATTACACTCACAGATAGAGGTTTGGAAATTGCAAAAGAGATTGAAAACAAAAAGAAAATTCTCTATAAATTTTTAACTGAGATACTCAAGGTAAGTCATGACTCTGCAATTAAGGATGCCCACAAGATGGAACATGATTTATCAGAGGAGACTATAGAAAAAATAATAGATTTTACAAAGAATTTTTCTAAGGACTGAGCAGGTCATTTAAGATTATCTTTAAATTTATTTTTATGTTAAGATAGTTTTGTTTTCCATGAAGTCAGAACCAAAATTTATAACACAAATTCAAAAAAAAATTTCAGAATTGCAAGATTTTTACATCCTTTGTTTTAATTCCATAGCAAGAATTTTTAAAAAACCTCTCTACATTGATGACATTATAGATCAGATGGAATATGCAGGTTCTTCCTCTGTCTTTATTGTCTCATTGGTTTGTCTCTTCGTTGGTATGGCTTTGAGTCTTCAACTTAGTGCTGAACTTAGTGGACTCGGTTTGAAGATGTACACAGGAAAAATTGTCGGAATTGCTGTAATAAGGGAGATAGGACCACTTGTAACAGCACTTGTCTTTATTGGAAGAGTTGGAGCAGGACAGACTGCAGAGATTGGTTCAATGATACTGGGACATCAAATAGATACTTTGAGAGTTTACGGAATTGATCCAATTAAAAAAGTAGTAATTCCCCGTGTAGTTGCATCTATACTCATGCTTCCATGTCTTACAATTATCGGAGACTTAATATGTCTTTTTGGTGGTTATTATATAGCTGTTTTTGTAAGTAATCAGAGCGGTTCCTTTTACTGGTCAAGCATAATTCAGGAACTTACCTTTGAAAATGTATTTTCTGGCTCTATAAAGCCTTTTATTTTTGGATATCTAATCTCATGTATAAGTTGTTACTATGGACTCACAACTCGTGGAGGGTCTAAGGGACTAAGGACTTCCACAACAAAGGCGGTTGTTACATCAATTGTTGTTGTTATTGCTATGGATTTTGTATTAACAAGAGTGCTTCTTTATGTTTTAGGATTTAGCTTATGATTGTATTTGATAATGTATGGTTTTCATATGGAAATAGAGAAGTTCTCAAAGGAGTTAGTTTTTCTGCCAATTTTGATGAACGTATAGCTGTAATGGGTGAAAGTGGAGAAGGAAAAACTACTATTTTAAAACTTATTTTGGGATTAATAACTCCTGATAGAGGAAAAATTTTAATTGACGGTAAAGATATAAGCAGCTTGTCTGAAGATGAACTGATTCCTATAAGAAGAAAATTCAGTATAGTATTTCAGGAAGGAGCACTTTTTGACTCATTGCCTGTCAAAGAAAATGTAGCCTTTTTCATGAGGGAGATTTTAAAACTGCCTAATGAGCAAATTTATAAAAAGGTAAGCGAACTACTAAGTAGAGTTGGAGTGACAGATGCTGAAGAACTTATGCCAGAAGAGCTAAGTGGTGGAATGCACAGAAGAGTAGCAATTGCAAGAGCACTGGCTGTAGGAAAAACAAAGATGTTTCTCTATGATGAACCAACAGCTGGACTTGATCCTGTAAATTCAGAAAGAATAATGACATTGATAAAAGATCTTGCAGATAAGGAAAATATAGGTTTCATGATAATAACCCATGTTGTTTATGTAGCATGGCAACTGTGTAATAGATTTATTTTTATCAAAGATGGGAAAATATTATTTGACGGTGGCAAACAAGAACTAATTTTAACAGAAATTTCTGCTGTGAAAGATTTTATAAAGGAGTTGTTTTTTAAAGTTGAACTATAGGTTTATCTGTTAAATAATAGCCATATTTTTATTTTTTGATTTAAAATAAAAAATTAATCCTTAGAGTCGGAGGTGGGAAATGAAATATGTTAAGGGACTAAAATGCAGGGAATGTGCAAGAGAATACCCTGTTGAGCCCATATATGTATGTGAGTTCTGTTTTGGACCTCTTGAAGCAGTCTATGACTATACAAAAATTAAAAAAGCTCTTACAAGAAAAACTATAGAAAGAAGGCCTAAAACACTTTGGAGATACAAGGAACTTTTACCTATAGATGGTGAACCACAGGTTGGACTTAACTCAGGATTTACTCCGCTTGTTAAAGCTGAAAACCTTGCTAAATATCTTGGCGTCAAAGAGCTATATATAAAAGATGACACCGTTGCCCATCCCACTCTTTCCTTTAAAGACAGAGTCGTTGCCGTAGCTCTTACAAAGGCAAAAGAATTCGGTTTTGACACAGCTGCCTGTGCCTCTACAGGTAACCTTGCCCATGCTGTTTCAGCTCACGGAGCAAAGGCTGGTTTTAACAGATTTATTTTTATTCCTGCTACCCTTGAACAAAGTAAGATTCTTGCCTCTATTGTCTATGAGCCAAACTTAGTTGCTGTAGATGGAAACTATGACGATGTAAACAGACTATGCAGTGAAATTGCTAACAAATACAGATGGGCATTTGTCAATATAAATATTCGTCCCTACTATGCAGAAGGCTCAAAAACAATTGGATTTGAAATTGTAGAGCAACTTGGCTGGGAAGCACCTGATAGCATCATAGTTCCCTGTGCAAGTGGCTCTCTTCTTACAAAGGTATGGAAAGCACTTAAAGAATTCAAAGAAATAGGCATACTCAAAGAGGTGGAAACAAAAATCTATGGTGCTCAGGCAACAGGATGTTCTCCTATCTCAACAGCATTCAAAGGTGGAACAGATGTGATAAGACCTGTAAAACCTAATACAGTTGCAAAATCCCTTGCCATAGGAAATCCTGCAGATGGATATTATGCCCTACAAGCAGTAAGAGAAAGCGGAGGTGCAATGGAAGATGTATCTGATGAAGAAATAATAGAAGCAATTAAAATCCTTGCAAAAACTGAAGGTATTTTTGCTGAAACAGCTGGAGGTGTTACTCTTGCCTCGTATATGAAACTTCTTAAAGACGGAAAAATTGATAAAAGAGATTGCACAGTTTTGTGTATTACTGGAAACGGACTTAAAACAGCCGAAGTTTTAAATGGAAAGACAACTGAAGTATATCATATTAAACCTAACCTTGCTTCATTTGAAGAAGCACTCAAAAGAATTAACGAAAAGAAAGGGAGGTAAAAATGGCAGTAAAGGTTTTGATACCAACGCCACTTCAAAAAATTACAGGTGGCAAAGATATGGTTGAAGCAGAACCGGGTAAAATAATAGATATAATCAATGCTCTTGATAAAAAATATCCAGGGTTTGCTGAGAGACTCTGCCAGGATGGTAAGATAAGAAGATTTATAAATGTTTATGTTAACGAAGAAGATGTAAGATTCCTTCAAGGAGAAGATACTGTAGTTAAAGATGGCGATGAAGTTTCAATTGTTCCTGCAATAGCAGGAGGTAGTCAATAAGGGAGGAGGCAATGTCCGAGCTTAAAAAATTAAGAGTAAGGCTGACTTTCCCACAGGAACTAATAAAAGAGCCTGTGCTTTTCAGAATGGCAAAAAAATACGATGTTATGCCTAATATTCGTAGGGCAAGAGTAACAGATACTTTTGGAGAGATGATTCTTGAGCTTGAAGGGCTTGAGGAAAATCTTGAAAAAGGAATTAACTCCCTTCGTGAACAGGGAGTGGTTGTTGAATTAATAGAAGGAGATATTATTGAATAGCCATGAATGTAAAATCATCTTGGAAAGGAATAATTAGGGAGTATTTTGAGTTTTTCCCTGTAACTGAAAAAACTCCTATAGTAACGCTTTTAGAAGGAAATACCCCTCTTGTAAAAGTAAATAATCTCAATAAAAAACTTAATATTAATTTAGAATTATATCTTAAGTTTGATGGTGCAAATCCTACAGGATCATTTAAAGACAGGGGTATGACCCTTGCAATTTCAAAGGCAGTTGAAGAAGGTTCAAAAGCAATAATCTGTGCTTCAACTGGCAATACCTCTGCCTCTGCTTCTGCCTACGCAGCAAGAGCTGGCATTAAAGCTATTGTCCTTATTCCAGAAGGAAAAATTGCCACTGGAAAACTTGTTCAGGCAATGATTCATGGAGCAGAAGTTATTCAAATAAGGGGAAATTTTGATCAGGCTTTAAACATTGTAAGAGCTATAGTTAATGAGTATCCAATAACGCTTGTTAATTCAATTAATCCATACAGAATTGAAGGACAGAAATCAGCAGCCTTTGAAGTATGCGACCAACTTGGAAGAGTTCCCGATTACCATGCTTTACCAGTAGGCAACGCAGGAAATATCTCTGCCTACTGGAAGGGATATAAGGAGTATAAAGAGAGGGGGAAAATATCAACTCTTCCAAAAATGCTTGGATTTCAGGCATCAGGAGCTGCTCCAATTGTACTTGGACATCCTGTTGAAAAACCTGAAACAGTTGCAACAGCAATAAGAATCGGTAATCCAGCCAGCTGGCAAACCGCGGTTCAGGCAAGAGATGAATCAGGTGGAACAATAGATATGGTTGCAGACGAAGAGATCCTCCAAGCTCAGAAAATGATAGCCTCCTATGAAGGAATATTCTGTGAACCTGCTTCTGCTGCTTCAGTAGCTGGTGTAATAAAACTATATAAACAAGGATATTTCAAAGAGGGAAGTATTGTTGTATGCACTCTTACAGGCAATGGTCTAAAGGATCCAGACATAGTTTTTAAGGTTGCCAATGAACCTCATATACTCCCTGCTGATTTAGAAAGTGTTAAAGCCTTTGTGGAGAAAATATTATGAAGTATATTGTTATTGTTCCAGATGGTGCAGCAGATCATCCTATTGATGAACTCGGTGATAAAACTCCTCTTCAAGTTGCCTATACACCTAACATGGATTTTTTAGCTTCAAATGGAATTGTTGGAGTAGTTAGAAACATACCTCAGGGTTTTCCTCCTGGAAGCGATGTGGCTAATTTAAGTATTCTTGGCTATGATCCAAGAGTTTACTATACAGGTAGAGGTCCCATTGAAGCTGTGAGTATGGGCATTTCACTTTCTAAGGATGATATAGCCTACAGATGTAATCTTGTAACCCTAAGATTTTCAGAGAAAAAACAAATTTTTATGGATGACTACTCAGCAGGACATATAACAAGTGAGGAAGCAAAAATTTTGATAGAAGAAATAGATAGAAAACTTGGTAGTGACTCATTAAGATTTTATCCAGGAATAAGTTACAGACACATCATGGTCTGGAAGAAAGGCACAGAAGATGTAGAATGCACGCCACCCCATGATATTACAGGCAAAGAAATCTCACGATATCTTCCAATCGGAAAAAATGCTAACTTCCTTAAGGAACTCATTTTTAAATCTATGGAAATACTAAAAGACCATCCTGTAAATAAAAAAAGACTCTCCGAAGGAAAAAAACCAGCAAACAGCATATGGTTATGGGGACAAGGAAGAACACCAAATCTACCAACCTATCAGGATAAATACAACCTCAAAGGAGCACTAATCTCCGCAGTTGATCTTACAAAGGGACTTGGAATTTTAGCTGGCTTTCATATAATAAATGTTCCTGGTGCAACCGGCTGGATAGATACAAACTATGAAGGTAAAGCAGAGTATGCACTTAATGCTCTTGAGCGTGTTGATTTTGTTTATCTTCATATAGAAGCACCCGATGAAGCAGGTCATCAGGGAGACTATAAACTAAAGATTAAAGCCCTTGAGGATATTGATAAAATTGTGGTAGGCAAAATTTTAAAGGAACTCCCTCAAAGATTTAAAGAATTTAAAATACTCCTTCTTCCTGATCATCCAACTCCAATTAAGATAAGAACTCATACACCTGATCCAGTGCCGTTTGTCATTTATGATGGAAAAAATAAAGATAAAAAACGTGGTTTTTCAGAGGAAATCTTAAACTCTCCTGATATAAAGATAGAAGACGGCTACAAACTCATGGATCTATTCCTCAAAGGCAATGTCTGAGTTTATAGATATTATCCTTCATATTGATATCTATCTTGAAACTCTATTTTCTCAGATTGGCATATGGATATATGTGGTACTTTTTTTAATTGTGTTTTCAGAAACAGGCTTTGTAGTAACTCCCTTTCTTCCTGGAGACTCTCTTTTATTTGCAGTAGGAGCCCTTTCTTCCAGAGAGTTTATATGTCCCTGGAGTTCCTTCATAATTTTAAGCTTAGCTGCCACACTGGGAAACACATTAAACTATCACATAGGAAAATATTTAGGACCAAAGGTCTTCTCAAAGGAAAACTCCTTATTTTTTAATAAAAAACATCTGCAAACTACAGCTGAGTTTTATGAAAAACACGGAGCCAAGACAATAATAATTGCAAGATTTTTGCCTATTATAAGAACCTTTGCACCCTTTGTAGCAGGAATTGGAAAAATGAGATACTCTAAATTTCAAGCATATAATATTTTTAGTAGCCTACTGTGGAATGGTTCATTTATAACTCTTGGATACTACTTTGGTAATATTCCCTTGGTAAAGCAAAATTTTTCAATTTTCATACTTGGTATTATTATAGTATCAGTACTTCCAAGTATATGGAAAGCTATAGAGATAAAAAGGAGTAAAAAAAGATGATTCCTATAAGGGACTGCCTTCCAAGAAGATACACTCCCTATATAACCTGGTTTATTATTTCCCTAAACTGTCTTGTCTTCATTTTTGAACTAATGTTTAAGAAAGAAGAATTAGATTATCTTTTTCATATATTTGGAATTATCCCAGCAAGATATATGCTTATAGAGAACCTTCCTCTTGATCCCTTCTATTATCTTCCATTTTTAACAAGCATGTTTCTTCATGGAGGATGGTTTCATCTCATAAGTAATATGTGGATCATGTGGATTTTTGCTGATAATGTGGAAGACAAAATGGGCTCTTTTAGATTTTTAATATTCTATCTTCTATGTGGATTAGGAGCAGGATTGATTCATTGCCTAATTAATCCTACATCTACTATCCCCACTGTTGGAGCTTCAGGTGCCATATCCGGTGTATTGGGTGCATATATGGTAATGTTTCCCCATGCGAAAGTTATAACTCTATTTCCAATTTTATTTTTCCCATTCTTTTTTGCTTTACCTGCAATTTTTTATATTCTCATGTGGTTTTTTATTCAGCTATTCTCAGGGCTTGGCTCCCTACTTGCTCCAACTGATGTGGGTGGTGTTGCCTGGTGGGCACATGTAGGTGGTTTCATTTTCGGAGTAATTCTACATAGAATCTTCGTAATTAAAAAGAGACTCCGCATCTATGATGACCATTTTGACTACTACTGTGCTTGGGGAAGATGGTAGAAATAGGGGTGGCATAAACCACCCCCTATGTTTAAGCTTACAGAATTGGTAAGTATCTTTCTAATTCGTAAGGGAAAATTCTTATACGATAGTCATCCCATTCTTTCTTTTTGCTTTCAATTAGATTGGTGAAAATATGATCTCCAAGAGTTTCTTTGAGTAGTTCACTCTTTTCCGCATATTCAATAGCTTCAATAAGACTGCCAGGAAGGCTATCAATACCCAAAGCTTTTCTCTCTTCAGGATCAAGATGATATACATCTTTCTCTATAGGTTCTGGCAATTTGTATTTCTTCTCCACTCCTGTTAGTCCAGCATTTAACATACATGAAAAAGCAAGATAGGGATTACATGCTGGGTCAGGGCTTCTAAGCTCAATTCTTGTTGCCTTTTCTTTGCCAGGTTTGTAAAGAGGTACTCTTATAAGGGCGGATCTGTTTCTCCTTGCCCAGCAGATATAAACAGGTGCTTCATAACCTGGTACAAGTCTCTTATATGAATTTACCCACTGGTTTAGTACCAATGTTATTTCTTTTATGTGAGTAAGAATTCCTGCTATATAGCTCTTAGCTATGTCTGAAAGATAATAGGGATCCTTTGCATTAAAGAAGGCATTTTTATCACCTTTAAAAAGTGACTGATGAGTATGCATTCCGCTACCATTTTCACCAAAAAGTGGTTTAGGCATAAAGGTGGCATAAACACCGTGTTTCTTTGCAATTTCCTTTACTGTTACTCTATAGGTCATGACAATGTCTGCCATGGTTAGGGCATCTTCATATCTCAGGTCAATCTCATGCTGAGACGGGGCAACTTCATGGTGTGAGTATTCTACCTTTATTCCCATCTGTTCAAGAGCTAAGATGGTATCTCTTCTTAAGTCTTCAGCAGCATCCATAGGATAATCAAAATAACCACCCTCATCTAAGATTTCTGGACATTTGTCTGTTTTGAAGTAGAAATACTCAAGTTCTGGACCAAGATAAAATGTAAATCCTTTCTTTGCTGCCTTTTCAAGATTGGTCTTTAGAATATATCTTGGATCACCCTTGTAAGGTGTGCCATCTGGTTCATAGATGTCACAAAACATTCTTGCGACAGGACTTTCCTTTGGTCTCCATGGAAGAATTGCAAAGGTTGTAGGATCAGGTCTTGCAATCATGTCTGACTCATCAATTCTTGCAAATCCCTTGATTGATGAACCATCAAAACCCATACCTTCAGAAAAGGCAACTTCAAGTTCTTCAACAGGAATAGCGAAACTCTTGAGTTGACCAAGAATGTCGGTAAACCAGAGTCGGATAAACTTTACATTCAACTCCTTAACCAGATTCATAACATCCTTTTCATCTCTCGGTTTTGAATAACTCATAACATCCTCCAATAGTTTGTTTTTTTTGTGAGGCAAAGCCTCTATAAAATTTTCAACGGCTAATGGTTGCCATTTAGCTTATCATACCAATTAAAAGAATTTTTGTCAACAATTTTGTATCTTTCTGTATCTATAAACTCTATCAAAAAATTAAGCAACATTTATGCCTAAAATAACATAAGCAATATCATAATTTCTGCATTACAAATTTGATACATTTTTGTTAAGATTTACAATTTTGTAATAATGTATTGTCTTTTAAGATTTATTTTAACTTTTAGTTGTCTTTTTTTGGTTTCAATTTCATGATTTAATGACAAAAATGTTCTTTTATGTTTTTTGAGATAGCATTCATTTAGAAGTTTGTTTGAAGGTTTTAAAATTTGATAATTATTTGTTGATTCTAAGAGGAATTCTCAGGAAATGCAAATTTTTAAAGTTATTAACTAAGCAAAAATACTTCTTCCTTCAGAGTCTACTGCAACAATAGCTGGAAAATCCTTAAGAAGCAATCTTTTTATTGATTCTGTTCCAAGTTCAGGAAAGGCTATTTCTTCTGCTGAAACTATACTTTTGCTAAGTAATGCTCCAGCTCCACCTGTTGCAAGGAAATAAACGGCTTTATAATTCTTCATAGCATTTATCACCTCCTCACTTCTTTGTCCTTTACCAATCATTCCTTTAAGTCCAAGCGAAAGTAAAAGGGGGGTGTAACTATCCATTCTTGATGATGTTGTAGGTCCTGCTGAGCCTATTACTTTTCCAGGCGGTGCTGGTGTTGGTCCAACATAGTATATAATCTGTCCCTTTAGATCAAAAGGCAAAGGAGCATCACTTTTTATTAACTCTATGAGTTTTTTATGTGCTGCATCTCTGGCTGTATAAACATAGCCATTGATCAAAACCATGTCACCTGCTTTTAACTGCTCAACAATCTCATCGGTAAGAGGAGTCTCAATCCTAAGTTTTTTCATATCTCAGCCTCCTTGTGCCTTGCTGAATGACACTGAATGTTTACTGCTACTGGAAGAGAGGCAATATGACAAGGAGCATACTCAATATGCACAGCCAAAGCTGTGGTTTTGCCTCCCACACCCATAGGTCCAATATTAAGTTTATTTATTTCCTCAAGAAGTTCCCTTTCAAGCTTTGCATAAGCTGGATTTTTATTTGTATCTCCAATTTTTCTTAAAACTGCCTTTTTAGCCAAAATTGCTGACTTTTCAAAGTTTCCTCCCACTCCTACTCCTACAATTATTGGTGGACATGGGTTTCCTCCTGCATTTTTTACTGTTTCAACTACAAAATCCTTTACTCCCTTTAATCCCTGAGCTGGTTTAAGCATCCTTAAGGCAGACATATTTTCACTTCCTGCACCCTTTGGAGCTAAAATAATCTTTACTTTGTCTCCTTTTACAAGCTCAAAATGAACTATGCATGGAGTGTTATCTTTTGTGTTTTTTCTTTCAAATATAGGATCAT